>DAOVZA010000323.1 GCA_030635405.1 Desulfocapsa sp. | reverse complement strand
GCAACTATCCATGGAAATGATGCAATTATAAAAGCTGCAATGGAGGCACGAGGTGATCTGAAACTTCTGGCCGTAACAGTGCTCACAAGTTTTGGAGAAGAGGACCTGCGAGCCATGGGAATGACTCAATCTGTGGAGGACCTTGTTCTTTTTCGTGCCAGACGCGCCCTTGAACTTGGTTGTGATGGCGTTGTCTCTTCAGGCCTTGAAGCTGAACGATTACGCAAAGACCTTGGTGATAAGTTATTAATTGTGACTCCTGGTATCAGACCTGGTGCTAACGTTTCAGATGGTTCCGATGATCAAAAACGTATTATTACTGCCGGACGGGCAATTGCAACTGGTGCCGATCATGTTGTTGTGGGGCGTCCGATAACAAAAGCGGACGATTCGATTAAAGTGATAGAAGAAATGCAGATGGATATCCAAAAAAGTATTTCAGGATAAGCCTTGCTGCTTTTGTGAAATGTTTACTGTCAAAAATAAATCTCTGTTTGTTAGTGCATGGAAAAGGCTGATCTTTGCCTATCTTATTTCCTTTGCCCTAAGTTTCATAACAGGGATTTTTTTTATCTCAATCTTGAAGGTTGCTCCAGAAACAATCTTTGAGGCTTCCACCAAACGTCTTTCCTATGTGTTCCCGATTTTTGAAACTGGTGCAAAAATGGGGATTGACATAGGAATCCTACTGTTCTGCTGGAACACTCTGGCTGCTTTATTTACGACCTCCTTTCTCTATACTGCATCCCTCTTCAACCCTCATAATATCACCCTGTTTCCGCAAGCTCTGCGCAAAGCATTCTGCGGCAGAAAAAGAATGAAGCTTTTATGCTTTCTGCCCGGCTGTTTAAGGATTGAAGAAGAGGCGCTTCGTAGGGTATATGTCTGGTTAATGGTTCCCTGGCTTGGGATGATATTGTTAGGAGTAGAAAGCGGCATGACCGTATCAACTTCGAGCCATATCTTCGGTTCATATCTTGCTGGATTTTTGTCTTTGATCCCGCACGGTATTATAGAAATACCAACTATTGCCTTTGCCGGTGCAGTGGCTTTCTCTGCTCATTTATTGATTAAGGAGAGAGCTGTGAAAGAGAGACCGGATATAATTTTTGAAGATATTGAAAAGTTTAGAGATGAGGTTCCTTTTAAAATCATTATTCCTATTGTTATGCTCTTTCTGTTTATTGCGGGTCTTATTGAAGCTCACGTTACACAGAGAATTCTAGGTACTTTGGCAGGTTGACTACTTCAATTAATTGACAACAACTGTGTTTCTCGTTTGTTTTGCAGAATACAGTACTCTGTCAGCCTCGTTGTATAAAATATCTTTCTCAATCAACTCATCAACGCCACATACTTTTGCGCCAATGGAAATAGTTACATAGTCCGAAACCTCATTCTGGCTATGCTTAATTTTCAAGTGTTCGACACTTTTACGAACACGATCCAACATCTCAGATGATTGCTTTTTATCCAGGCTGTTAAAGATAATTCCGAACTCTTCTCCCCCTAAACGAAAGACATAATCATCAGGCCTGGAGAAATTTGATTTAATTGCTGAGGCCGTACGTACAAGTGCGGTATCTCCTGCAGGATGACCATAAGTGTCGTTATATTTCTTAAAGAAATCAATATCAAGAATGGCCAGAGTGAAATTCTTTTTCCGTCTTCTGGCCAACTTGATTTCATGATCTATGGTTTCGTCGAATTTTCGCCTGTTGAGGAGTGATGTCAGTTGGTCAGTGACAGATACTTCCTCAATGTGTTTGCGACTGGTGATATCCTCAAGGATATTGTGATACAATTTTTTCCCCTTTTTGGTAGTGATGGGGATGATGGTTGAAGAGAACCATATGTTCTGGTTTTTCAATGTGTCTCGCTGAAATTCTCCCTGCCATGTCTGGCCTGTCATCAAGGACTCCAGAATCTCGTTATGTAGACTGTTGTCATCGTCAATGGGCAGGAAAAAATGGCTCTGTGTTCCGATGAAGTCCTTTTGCAATCCACCAAGTTTACGACAAAGTGCATTGCTGATACTTATAATGGTTCCATCTTGATCATGCTCGGCCATCAGAACATTTTGGTCAATCAGATTATTCCTGTTTTCCAGATCATGACTGAATACTTTGTATTTACGGTTGATTATTGTTGCAAAGTAAAATGTTATCAGCAGGAAAAAGCTGAAGAATCCAATTTGGAACGTTTTCATTTTCCCCATGGATTTGCTGAGAAAAAGAGCATCTTTTTCCAGAAGACTGTTTTGATTAGTGACCATTTTCTTTAATATTTCGACAAGCTCATTGGCCGTTTGAGCAGCAGTTGTTTTGAGTAAATAGTTTGCCTGGTTCCACTCTTTACTCTGGCGGGAGATAAACATTTCTTCAGAAAGTGGCTGAAATGCCTCCCTGTTCATTGTGATTTCCTCCAATAGACTTTGTTCGAAGGGGGTCAGATGTTCAGCCAGTAGGACCAATTGTTTGTAACTCTTCTCATTTTTACTCCAGTGTAATTCAAAGGAGGTTTTGAATTGTTTCTCACCAGAAAGCAAAAATGCCCTGATATCAGCTAGCGAAAGCCCAAAAGAACCATGAAATTCAGCCATCGTAGCAAGAATGTCTAACCGCTGTTTTGTTAATTGCTGGGTTTTGGTGAAATGTATCATCTTGGTGATATTGTCAGCTATTGATGCAGCGAGTGGGGCGGCGGAATTGAAAAGGATCTCAGTTGAATGAACATTCTCTGGCTTGTGCGCAAGAAGCTCGATATTTGTTTGTTCGATCTCCAGTTGATCCAAAAGTTCAATAATTTTGGGCAGGAGCTCTTTGTTTTGTGGATTAGTCCATTCCAGTGAGAGTGTGAGCAACTGTTTTTCGTTTTGTCGAATTGTTTGCCACGAATCTCTGCGAACCAGCAGGAAACGCTCTTCTTCAAGAAGCATCCAGCCACGAAGGGCTGCGAGTGAGCTGTTGAGGGCAATATTCATTGACGAGCTAGCCTTAACAGTGGGTGTGCGCAAAGAGGTGATTTTATTGGAATCAGTTTCAATTTTGGAAAGCATGATTTGGCTGATAAGCATCAAAACTGTAACCAGAATGATCACAGTTGAGAAACCGATATTAACCAATGTGTTGACGTGGAGTTTGTTGAACATGTGGAACCTTTTATGGAATATGGCGTGTCGTATTTAGTGGAGAATGTACTCTCCGGTTACTTTGGTGACAGATCTTCCACCAAATACTACTTGCATCTTTTTGTTAGGATCCATCTGAGCAAGAAGTTTTATCGTATTGTAATTATCGCGTAGTGCATTCTGCTCTATTGAAATCATTTCCCCATTCCATAGTTGCTGTTTGAGTAGATAATTCCCAAGAGCGGCATTTCCTGAGCCAGTTGCAGGATCTTCCAGGTATCCAAATGTTGGAGCGAATACTCTGCTTCGGTATGCATTTGTTGACGTTGTAACTTCCT
>DAOVZA010000355.1 GCA_030635405.1 Desulfocapsa sp. | reverse complement strand
AGCTCGCATTTTTTCAAGTACTTCATCTCCGTTCATGTCCTCCATGCGATGATCCAAAAGAACAAGTTCAACGGGGGCAGAATCGAAAATATGCAATGCCTCTTTACCACCTGAAGCAGTCAGTACTTTAAAACCCTGTTTCTCAAGAAACCCCTGGAGCATTTCCCTCTGAGTCTCTTCATCATCAACAATTAAAATTAGCATAATACGATTTACATCCCCTTCTGCAACAAGGGCAGATTGATGACAAATTGAATAGATTGCATTGTATAATCGGCCTCCCAGTCAAGCCGTCCACCATGGGCCTGAACAATCTTGTTACTGATAACAAGGCCAAGCCCGGTTCCCTTACTTTTACTGGTAAAATATGGTTCAAAAAGAAGTTTGCTTTCTTTCTTATTCAGCACAAAGCCACCATTTTTAAGCTCAATCTGACACATTCCTTTCTTCTCAGATAAAGCGATATTGATTTTTAAAAATCCACCCTGAACCTGTGCTTCAACACTGTTTTTCACAAGATTTTCAAAGAGCTGTTCAAGAAGTGTCCTGTCGCCACTCACGAACATTTCCGGTTCGTGGGTAAACTCCACGGTGATCTGCTGAGCATCACAGTGAACCTGATACAGGGTGAGAGTCTGAGTGACAATTTCCACTAGATCAACTTTTTCACTTTTAATTTCAAAGGAATGGATGGAGTCTTTTAATCTAGTAATAATTATATTCGATCGATCAACAGCGCTGCGCATACTCTGAAGCAGTTTTTTATGATCTTCCTCCAGGTCGGTTGTTTCTATTTGAAGCCGCTGTAGACCCATTCCGATGGCATTCAATGGGTTTCTGAGTTCATGAGTGATGGTGGCCGCAGCTCTTCCAAGTGCCGCATCTTCATGCTGACGAGCAAGCCTTCTTTCAAACTCACGTGACTGCAACATGCGTTGTCGCTGAACCCGGTAGAGCAACCAGGAGGATAGTGCCCCAAAAAGAATCAGAAAACTTATAAATATTATAAATTCTTTACGCATCTGCGTGCGCCGTATTCCGAAACGATCAGTTTTTAAGGCAACAACCAACTCCTTGCCTCCAATTGAGATGACTGTTTCTAAAACATTTTCTGGTAGATCATCCGTCATCGCAAAATCGGTTTTAAAACGAACATAGGCAATATCATACATGCCCTGAAACATGCTGAGTAACCGTTCCACAGAAATTTTTTCCAGTGTGGCATCTATTTCTTCTGAAGACAAACCAACCAGAACACAATAGCGAGATGTTCTTTGCTCTATCTCATTGATCGGAAAGTAGGAAAAAAGATAGAGTGCTTCATATTCCATCCGTTCAAGACCGTTAACGTCTCTGCACCTGCTCTCAGGAAACCATTCAGCGGGACCACTCACTGCCATTCCACTGTCCATATGAACGACCTTCACTCCAGCAAGACCGGATTCCACTGCAAAAGCCGTAAGTTCAGCACTTGAAAAGGGTTCCACCTGATTAAGAAAATGTATAAAACGCGCACTGTTTTCAAGAGAAGCAGCAACAGTATCTTCAAGAACAGCTTGTGAAAGAAGAGTGTTTTTAATGTTTACTTCAACAACTGCGGCAAGAATCTCAGAATGATCCTGAGCATGTTTTTGAAGTTCATGAGAGGCCTGCTGCGTCTGTCTGAAAAAATAGCCTCCGACAAGTACGATGATCAGGGAGAAAAAAGAGAGATTTGTACGCCAGCTTGGATAGAGTGTCATCTACCGCCACCTCCTCCACCGCCGCCGTTACCTCCACCTCCATTCCCACCATTGCCGTTACTTCCGCCACTATTTCCACTGTTACTGCTGTTTCCGCGACCGGATCCTAAACCAAAGTTGTCACTTTCATGATCCCCTCCGTCAAAGGAAGATTGATTCCACTTTTTACCTTTGAGCAGCCGTGCCCTTACCCCGGTTGGATCGGATGAGCAAACTCCTTTTCGGCATCCCCTGATATCATTTGCGACAAAAACATTCGTTTCAGTGGCCTCAAGCTGCCCCCATACCCGAATGACGTCTCCAACAACAACACAACCGGGTAGGCCACCCTTTTGATTGGTATTTAGCTGTTTCGTTTCTTCAGCAAGTCTCACCAGAACATTCTTTTTCTGTACAACTGTTCCTGCCAAGTTTTGAGATTGGAGAGGTTCAAGGGTAATTTCAAGCTTCTGTTCATCCACACTCAAGACTTTTCCGACAAAAAAATCCTGAGCAAAAACAAAATCTGTTTTAAAAAACAGAGCAATCAGAAGAATGGCCGTAGACGTTACGACCATGCCCATTGATGTCCTACTTTTTCTCATTAATAATCTCATGGAGAATATCAAAGATCTCCATTGGACCTTTCTTATTTTCTTCTGCAATTTCCTTAACTGTCATCTCGGCCTCAACATGCACACCTTTCTCAGCAAGTTTCTCACGAATTGTTCTGAAATGAAGATTATATTCACTACACAAACCAGCAACGGTTTTATTACCAAAACCGGACATGGGCTTATCTGGAAAAACTGCCTTTTCACCAGTCATGTTTTCCTGACCGGCAGGTTTTAATAGTATAGCAATGGCTGCCGGGCTGATATTGTTTGCATCGGCAATTGTCAAAAGCGTATCATTACTATCAGTAAACTTGATATTCGCCTTATTAAGAATTTCCAAGGCGATATCTTCATCCAGATTTTGTTTCTTAAGAAAATGTTTCAAAGTGGAAAGCTCTGCGTGACCATATGGTGGTTCTCCATAATGCTTGGATGCATTATCCTTAATGGCCTCACCCATATTTATAACTGAAATAAATGGAGGAGCTTCAAGATAGGTTCCCACACTCACAACCATGGTAAGGAGCAGAGCTATATTAAATGAGGGAGTAAAAACCTTAAGCTCGCGAGCACGATTTTTCATATAGGCTTTTATTGGTGCCCAGTTGTAATACATGTGCATCAACCCAGCGAAAAACATTAAAAAGCCAAGGTTAATATGAAGATTTCCCCACTCCCCCTTGCTTAAACCAAACATATGCCAGTCTGCCCAATAGGCCACACGCCCATGCGGTACAATAAATAAAATAATCGATGTTATACCCACAAGAATAAATGAGATAAACATGGTCATGGATGTGATTTTTCTTTTGTTCACAGTGGAACTCCTTTGTTAGAAAATGGATACTCTGGATCCAGTATATAATAATAAAATTAATTT
>DAOVZA010000407.1 GCA_030635405.1 Desulfocapsa sp. | reverse complement strand
GCATATCCTTGATATGCTTGAAGCCTTTACAGGTTCTCGCCTTACTTACTGCTATTACTGTTTTGGTGGACTCTACAACGATGTCGATGATGATTTCGTTAACGCAGCAAGAGCGTTTATTCCACGTATGCGTAAACAGCTGAAAAAATATGATGCACTCGTCACCGGCAATATCATTTTCAGAAAACGCCTTGAAGGTATCGGGCCTATATCTGCTGAAATGTGCCGTAAGTACGGTGCGACTGGCCCTGTTGCCCGTGGTGCCGGAATTGATTTTGACGTTCGTAAAAACGAGCCATATTCTGTTTATCCTGAATTTGATTTTGATGTTCCCGTTTATCACGAGTGTGACTCTCTTGCCAGATACAAGGTTCGTATGGATGAGATGGAACAATCACTGCGTATTATTGAACAGGGACTTGATAAATTGCCAGATGGCCCAATTATGCCAAAGAAAAAGCCAAAACTGATTAAACCTCCAAAGGGTGATTACTACCAGGCTGTGGAAACAGCCCGGGGCAGTTTTGGTATTAGGATTGTAAGTGACGGTACCAAGAATGCCTATCGCTTCAAACTTCGTTCTCCAACATATTCCAACATGTCACTCTTTGATGAAGCGTGTGAGGGTATGATGATTATGGATGCGCTCGCCATGATGGGAAGCCTTGACCTTGTAATACCAGAGATCGACAGATAAGGGAGAAGTCGTATGAGTCTAACAATACTAAATGCTGTAATTGCCGTGGTTGCTGCCATTGCCTTTGCCGCAGTAAATGCAGCGTATCTTGTATGGGCAGAGCGTAGGGGAGCAGGACGAATCCAACGTCGTCCAGGACCTAATGTCAATGGTCCATTTGGTCTTCTGCAACCTCCCTGTGATGGTATCAAACTGATGACCAAACAGTTGATGATTCCAGGTGGCGCTGATAAAGCACTGTTTATGGTGGCACCCGTGCTTGCCATGGCTCCAGCCATTATGAGTTTTGTAACTATTCCATTCAGTGAGAACATTGTTGCTCGCTCCATGAACGTTGGAGTGTTGATGATCTTTGCCTTTGCTTCAATGGGTGCCATGTCCATTCTGCTTGCTGGCTGGGGATCGCGAAACAAATATGCTGTTATGGCCTCAGTTCGTGCAGTATCTCAGAATATCTCCTATGAAATCCCAATGCTTATCACTGTCATCACAATAGTTATGATGACAGGTACCATGGATCTCAAGGAACTAGTCGCAGGTCAGGCTGGCGGAATACTCAACTGGAATGTTGTTCCATCACTCAGCAGTCCTTTAATGCCCGTTTCCTTCCTTATCTTTTTCATCTGTTCACTAGCGGAAACCAACCGTGCCCCATTTGATCTTGGTGAAGCTGAAAGTGAGTTAGTGGCCGGATTCCATACAGAGTATGGAAGTATGGGATTTGGACTCTTCTTCATGGGTGAGTACGCAAACATCGTTATCGGCGCAAGTCTTATCACCATTCTTTTTCTTGGTGGCTGGGATTGCCCATTGGGACTCTTTCCAGGTGTCTGGTGGTTCCTGTTAAAAATTTATCTTCTTATTTTCTCTTTTATCTGGATTCGCTGGACTTTTCCAAGAACAACAATTTATGGATTGCTCAATCTGAGCTGGAAAATATTGATTCCAATCTCACTGTTTAACCTGCTGCTCACAGCCGGATTACTGAAGGTGTTTTAATATGGGTGCTTATTTTAGCGACATATTCCTCGGACTCAAATCCCTACTTATTGGGCTTGGTATAACGTTCAAGGAATTCTTCAAACCTGTGGTGACTGTTCCCTACCCCTACAAGACGATCAAGATGAGCGAGCGGTATCGCGGTCATATTGAACTGATTGAAAATGAGGAAGGAACTCCTAAATGTGTTGCCTGCGGAATGTGCCAGCGCGCCTGTCCCTCTGGTTGCATTAGCCTTGCTGCTAAATCTGTTGAGTATGAAGTTGAAGTCAAAGGTGAGATGAAGACTAAAAAGAAAAAAGTACTCACCAAATACGATCTCAATTTCACCACTTGCTCTCTTTGTGGGCAGTGTGTTGAAAGCTGTAACTTCGGAGCCATCACATTTTCAAAGGACTATAATCTTGCTTCAAGTCGTAAGGAAGATTTCCACTTCGACCTTCTTAACAGATTGAAGGAGAGAAACTCATGAACCCAACTGAAGCAACAGGCATTGTCGGCTTTTTTATGGCCGATGGATTGGCCGGCTATGCTGATCCAGCCGCCGGAATCGTCTTTCTGGTTATGCTTGCGATAACTATCATCGGTGGAATCATCGCCTGTAATGCAGAACGACTTGTTCGTGCAGTATCTGGTCTTGCCCTCTGTTTTGTCGGAGTGGCAGGTATCTATTACTTTCTGAATTCACCATTTGTCGCAATGATGCAAATGCTCATCTACATAGGTGCAGTATGTATCACCATTGCCTTTGCCATCATGTTGGCAGCACCTGAAGAAAGCAAGAAACTAGGACCTGCAGGAAAATTAACTGGCCCTCTTGGTTTAATCACATCCGGCCTTATTACATTTGGCATGATAGGACTTGCTGTAAACACTAAGTTTGATGT
>DAOVZA010000014.1 GCA_030635405.1 Desulfocapsa sp. | reverse complement strand
GGATCACTAAACATATTTCTCATCTTATCAAAAATTGTTGGCTCATATGAAGATATTGTAGTAACTCGTTCGTCTAGAAGGGCATCCTCTTTTACACCTTTGTCATCGAGGGTGTCGAGAAAAGAAGAATCATCTTTACCGGGTAGCTCAAAAGCATCACTGGTCTTTTCTTCATCTTCAAGTGAATCTAAAAAACTTGGCATTATTTAATTTTCTCCGATTGATATCTTTTACGTACAGCGTCTATGTTTTTAGCACTGGTGGCTTTACCACGTTTTTTAAGCCATTCGGATATTATTTCATCGCTTTCGTCTGTAAACGGCCCCCATGTCCAATCAGCGTCAAGGCTATCATAAAGGGCATTTGCTCCTTCTTCCTCAATTCGATTATTAAACCAACCAGTATGATCAACTTTAGGCTCTTCAAGAATTTTCTGTTGATATTCAACAAGAATGTTGGAATACGTATCCCATGATTCAGTGTCAAATTTATCTTTGCCTGTTATAACAGTACCAAAATCACCACGGTTGTACATTGCTTTTAACTGAGCTTTCCCTCGGACTGCCGCCGAAGTTGTTGTTGATTTTGATCCTTTCCCAGAAGCCATAGTTGATAAGACAGTATTATATTGAGGGCCAGTAAGCCCACCACCATTAGGATTAATGTCTTTCGCAACATCTTCCGGGGTATATTTATCCGGTTCGAGTGTAACTTTTTCTAACCAGTTTGCATAAATATCGTTGGTGTCTTTGGACATCTTCTCTTTATTTTTTTTCTCTCCTTGGTTGAAATATTTAGTTTTCCACAGGGCATCGTTTTCTGGACTCAAGCCAGCAGATTCAATTTCGTCTATGGTAAGAGTGTTACTGCCCAATGCCTCTACTCCAAAATCGCTAACCCATTTAATATCGTTTTCACTCTGTGCTTTTTTGTCTGCTCCTTTTTGGAGTCTGATCTCTGTTTGAACATTCTTAACCCTTTTAAGAGTTTGATCACCCAACGTACCACCAATATCTCTGGCTGCTTTGCGTTGTGCAGCATCGCCACTAACCGTCTGTAATATATTGGCAGCTTTTTCCTGGGATAGATCAATTGTCTCACTTGCTTCAATAGACTTATGATAACTTGTATATTTATCGACCCCAATTACATCCTGGTGCTGATCGAGAATCTTTTTAGCTATTTTATATTGTTTTGCATTTATATATTGTACAGCAACACCAGACCACAAAGGGCCAAGATTATTTTTTAACTCAACTTCGGTTATTGCATCATCCCATCCCGCCCTCAATTTTTCTTTGGCAACATTTTTTACAATATCAGCAGCACTACCATTAACTACTCCTGTATCTGCCCAATTTGAATGTGCGTTCTGAACTCTTAGAATGTTAGTAGATTTATAGGTGTCACTGGCGTATTTGTCAGATTCATTTAGCTTATGTCTCATGACACCAGCGTTAAACTGAACTTTAGCTTTTCCATAATAACTATTCCACGATCTCCGTTGAGCATCGTTTTTTAAACCAGAGGAGATTCCTTCAGAGACACCGTTAAGTTTTGTTTTATAATCTTTTACTATATCTTGATCTACTGCATTTTTGCCGTTAATCTGGCTATATTCTGTTTCTAAATCAAGAGTTTTCTGAAGGTATTGGTTTTTAGCATCATCAACCGCTACATCATCCATTCGTGCTTTTTCTCTCATCGCAAACTTATATGCTTCATCACCAATATTTTGAAGGGCGTCACCAATTGAAGTATCTGCCCCCGGAGCCGTGAAATTGGTTTGTCTGACATAACCGGCTGGCCCGCCTGGAGATGGTGATTTTCTATTAATTAAAGATGGATTGGGTAATTTAGGCATTTGCATACGCTCCATATTTAGATGCTAATGAGCTTGCTCCGCCCATTACAGTAGCTTTGGATTGACTTTTTAAAGCTGAAGATTTAATCGATCCCTCATATCTAAGTCTTTGTGCCTCTGTTTTCCCCTGCCAAACACCTGCTTTTCCTTGAGCCTGTAATTTTCTAGAGCTTTCACTACCTTGATACAGTTCAGTACTGGCTGCAAGATCGCCCTCTTCTTCAAATCCTGCAATAGTATTCAAAACATCCATATCCATTGCACCTCCACCGGAAGCTGCTGCTAACGCCAATACTCTTGACTGTTTTAATCGAGATTGACGCTTAATCTCTCTTGCTCTCAATTGGGACGCGGCCTCTTCTTGTCCCGCTGCCTGTTTGTCTATACTGGCATTATATTCCGCAAGCTTTTGTGCATTAGTAGCATTAATGTTAGCTATATTTTTAGCATCTGCGGCTGCCTGGTTTTGTGCCTTGGCTGACATCACAGTACCGGCAACAGATGCTGCTGCACTTAAATATGGTAATATCGCTGTAAACCCACCCATTATGGAAACCTCCAAAATATTTTACCGTCAGGAGTTGACTCCCCATTGGGAGTAAACCCTAATTTAGTTAATAAAAACTCAGCATTCTTTTCTTTATTATTGGCGACAGCTACTACCGGACAATTCGTTTTTTCAACCATCTCACCTAATATATCAATAGCCTTCCATATATCTTTTTTGAAAGGTCTAAATTCTTCTTTCATATCAGAGAATAACACCATTCTTCCTTGTTCATAACTTAAACCACCAATTCCAACTACCTTGCCATCAAGCATAGCCACATGCCCCTTAAAACTCTTTGCACATTTGTCACCATAAAATTTCTTTGCGTGTGCTGTGGTAGCAGGTTCAAATGTAATTTTAGACTTTTTCATTTGTATTCCAATCGACAATTAATGCTAAAATAGTACACGGCTTAGGAGCAGTTGCCCTGAGACATATTCTTGAATCAGTATCCCATGCCCCTGGAAAAGCAAACGCTTCCTCATCAAGGGCAGTCCACATTTCGTCACCATCAACATCAGCCCCGTCCTCGCGAGTAGGCAAATTATCAAGATGATCAAAATCAGGGCCGTATACTAAACCCTGTGCATGAGTATCAGCCAATAATACCCCTAATTGGCTTATAATTTTCTTTTGGAGAAGCGAACTACCGTAAGTAGTAGATAATGCCGGCTTGGCACTTTTAAAATCAGCACCGTAAGATAGACCTACACAACACCACGTTACTGCCTCAGATAAAGTAATCTGACCGGAAGCAACAGTATATGTGCCAAGATCTTTTGTGTTTCCCCACACTATAACAGATGCGCCTTCAAGCGTGTCAAGCCCGCTAATCGTGTCTGTGGATGCCCCTGAATATATAATATGAGAATCAGCAAGTTTGGTTATTGCACTTCCTTTGTTTTCGCTTTCGTGAGTCCATTTTTCCCAAAAGCGTTTTGTTGTCCCGCCTATGGTTCTGTTTATGAGATAATATACCTCATCTTCAATTGTCCCAGGTAAAACCAATACATCCTCTACAAGTCCACTGGCTCCTGACGTTTTAACAAGTACCCAGCATTTAACATCTTCGATTTTGTCATAAACCAACAAGGCTACAGTCCCATCGCTCCGAATACAATGAACCCGTGTGTCAGGTTGACGCTGCACAACCATTTTAACAATAGACGGTTCGCCAACTTCAGGAACAATAGCGGTTAAATCTACATTGCCATAATCGTAAGTAACAGAATCGAACCCTACGTCATAAACTCGCAGCCCACTCGCTTGAAGAAAGATAACCTGCCTATCAATTTTGATAGCTGCCACTGCTGCTGTGCCTTGAGTAACAATCTCTTTAATTGTCAAATTTGCTATAGTGAGAGGTTCGTCTAAATTAGACGACCTTACAGACTTTACAGAACTTTCGCAACCTATTAACAGGGTCTTACTTGATGATAGCCAGTTTATATTATCAACCGGCCCTTGACCTATACTTCGATTCATGGGGGCAGCATCCCCCTCGTAGTCAGGGTTAAAATTGGAAAATGAATCTGATACAGACCCGTTCAATTTATCCTTGCCAACCCACCATAATCTACCTTCGTGAAATGCTACCGCGGTGGGATATCCTCGTTTGTCTGACCATTGACCTTCAGACCAATTAGACGACGCTCCTGTAGAGGAACCAAAGTTTTGAAGGGTGATAGCAGAGGCAGACACATCGCTTGCAACAGCAGTAATTCTACATATACCCGTTATAGATCCTGACTCAATCAAAAGACTTAAACCTACTGTGTCTGTGCCATAATCACCTATCTTTATTCCTATTCGATAATATACAGTTTGATTATCTAGATCGTCATCAAAAGTCCGTACACCGTTTGCCTCCGTCCTAACATCAGACCAAGAGCCAGGCTCAGATATAGACCTTTGCAGAGTGATAGTCGAGTCAGTAATACCAGATACTTCAATTGTAAATATTCGAGAGTCTGTAATGCCGGTAACTAAAATTGGATCAGTAAAAGTATTCTCTGCCTCTACGTCATCGGCTGTGACGTTTTGTATATTTGAAGTAATACTGAACAATGCCCCGACATGCGTTGATTCAAACACAGATGCTGATGCGGTAAGTGTGACATCCCCATTAAGGAAATCTGGTAAAAGAGTTGTCTTCCCTAAATTTTGAATTAAAAACGGGCCTTGATTCGCTTCGTAAGTCACCCATGACCAAGATCTTGTAGACCTTCTTTCGACTTTGGTTTGTGGTTTATTGATACATCCAATGAATATTACATCCCCGGATTGATCAAAACGAAGGCTTCCGAGGTCATCGGCATCTCTATCTGTGCCTATTTCCACGCTTCCATTTGACTCCACATTCACATCATCAAGAAGAACAGTATAGCTTTCCCTTGATCTGATTCTAATCCAAAAATTTCCAGTTGGTGTAAAAGAAAGAGAATGAATCCCTGTGCCGAGAGAATATCCAAAATACTCTTGCCCTCCCTGAGATGATCCTACTTTTATTTCAACCGGCCCCCTTCCCACGGTGAGTCGCAAAGCGTGTTCTACTCCTTGATCACCACCAGCAACAGTTATTTCTTGATCTTGTCTACAAAAAGCAGTGCCGGTGCTATTCCCCAACATTGCAAGAGATCCTGCTTCCCAACTTGATACTGCACCTGATTCATCAGAATCAGTCCATCCAGTAGTTATATCAGTCGTGAAATCTCCATTGGTTACAACGCTGGAAACAGACGGTCTTGTAAGCACAACATCATCAATACGGATACGCATAACGTTCGCAGTAAATTCGAGAACTGCTTTGTGACTTGATGAAAAAACAAAGGGCATATGAACTGCTGCGGCATTATCTTTTGTGGAACCTTTATAAGCAAAACCAGGGCGCAACATTGCAGAACCAAGAACCCTTGGTATCCAATTTGTTTGAATTTCTGCGGAAAGCGCTGTCCTCTTTAGGTCAATACGACCAAGGCCAAGTGGAGATAACAACCCCCGATTAAATGCAACGTGCGCATAATTGTCTTTACTCATAGACCATTTCCTTCACATATTTGAACGCTGGACTCGACGAATCACAACCAGACCAGTTAAGGCATTGTTCTGCCGCTAATCTTGCACAAACGGCGTTTTGGAAAGGCGAGTAGGTTGCTCGTTTTTCGGGGATGACCCTATCCACTCTGTTTAAATTAACATATGTTAATTGCATAAAAATATCAAATCCTTATGGTTATCCTAATAATCTTGACCTATGACCTCCGTCATGCCGTCTGCCATATCCACTCCCGCGAGCCATTCTGAACCTACCTGGTGGTAAAAATTTAGTTGGATCATTAAACGCATCTTTCGACCTGGCAGCAGTTAAAAGTTTCCTGCTTTCTGCTTTCTTCTTCTCTTCTTTAGATGTACTTTGTGTCAACTTCCAGATTATCTCAGAGCCAAACCATGAATAAACATATTTTTTAAAACTTGGAGGCCAAAGAGAAAAATCAGTACCATACGAACCATCATTTGAAACTATCTTAACATATATTTCATCAAGATCTGAAAACCAATACCCTGCTTCATCAGTGTATCTAAGCAGAGGATTAGTGAAAAATTCATCGGAACACACAGCACAAACTCTTACAAAGTCAGAAGGTTTTTCAAATGCTCTACTATATCCGAAGGAAGGAGTTATCGAAGGAGAATATTCATATTTAGCAGATCTCATCGCAAAATTCCACTGGCCTTGCTCAAGGACAGTATCAATTCCATCCCTGTCCCAAACACCATCAAGTAATCTTCTTGATTCAACAGTGTCAGCTAAAGTTGCTAATTCCCGATCACCAAGAAAAAGCAACGCCCCATTATAAATAGACAACTTGTTCACATCGGATATAGCCATTTTACGTCATGTCCTTTATATGATTCGCAAGCCATGCAGCAGCGGACTTCTGATCATCGTGATTTTTAGAAAGGATTTCACCGTCTTTTTCTACTCGCCATTTATGCTTCCCGGCAAACTTGACAATGTAACCTTCTTTCTCAACTGGTTGATTGTCTTTTATCAGTGTTACTTCTCTGAGTAAAACCAATTTAGCCCAATTCGTTGATGCTGCAAGAACAAAAAACTCAGCGAAATAATGTCTGTCATCAGGGATTGCTTCAATTCTATGACCGGCTTTCAGTCGATTTGCCACATGTGCCCAATAACCCGGATCTAAAAGATCCTCAACCGTGGCTGCAATTTCGGGTTTAACCTGCCATATGGTTCGTGCATAACTTGATTCTTCAATGTTTGTCGGTCGTTTAATTGCCTTTTTCTCTACTTTTGTGTTTGTCATGTTTTTAATCTCCAAGGATTCCGGAGAGATTTTATCCCTCCGGGGTATCCTTTATTTAAAGTTTTACGCCAATGTTGCAGCATCAATAGCCGTTGCACTGGCTACTTGATGAATAGTACAAGTCGGGGTATTGGTATCATTGACAATCATTATGTCATTGGCAACCAATCCTCTATCTGCACCATCTGAAAAATAACCTGCTGCATCGACATCACCGTGAGCGTCTACGCTTGAATATGACCAAAGTGCAGGGCCAGCCCCTACTCTGGGAACTAAACAATCAAGAGTTGCGGGTGTATAAGCCATTTTCTATCTCCTTGTTAAAAATTTTAAACCCTGCACTCGATTTAGAGTGCAGGCTATATTATTGCTTATGCAGTAGCTGCAAAAGCTGATCCATCATGACGAACCTGAACTACACCGGTATTCTGGAGTAGTTTTGATCCCATGTAAGCTGAACAACGAGCATATGAATAATCCTGCTCATCATCATACCCAACTGCTGTCATGACTCCTTCTTTGTCACATCCGTGACCAATTGCATCTTTATGATACATCGGGCAAATCTCAGTATCTGTTCCCGCACCAGTAAGGTTCGGATGAACGATAAAGTTGATTCCAGCCCAACGGAACATAGTCATTCCACTTTCAAATGGTTTGTTATTGACATAATCAGCAGACGTAAACTCTTTTGTCTGCATGAGGTATGCCTCAAATGCCGGGGTAATAAGCATACTGATATTACCATCATAAGGGACATCGGCATTACCGAGAATAGCCTTGCCTTTCATGACAAGAGCTAATGTAGCCGTAACACCAACAAGACCAGCATACTGTGTACTTGTTTCCAAAGCAGTAATAATATCGCTGTCAATCTTACGGTTAACAACAGCCATGCAAGTCATCTGCATGATTTCTCGCTGTTTGCCTTGACCGGCATAAATGTTAAAATTGTTTTTCCTGACCAGATCATGCCATTCCTGCAAGGTTGCGGAACTTTGGGTCAGATCATCGGCACGGGCTGGAATAAGCCCATTTGCACCACGGGTCTTAGCAGTTGCACTGCCAGAACCTGCGGTTAGAAATACAGCGGTGTTACCTTTAACCTCTGCTTCTGTGGTTACTGTTTTGCGAACAAGCGAAACTCGTTGCTCGAACTTTTTAATGAATTCGGTTCGGTATAAAGTCTGAAAAGCATTCTCAGCCATTTTGGTTCTCCTTCTTCAAGTTAATTATACACTTGGTTAGGGTGTCCAAAACATTCTTTCAGGGGTGTCGGTAATTACCGAGCCTTCCAGACTGTATCCGGTGCTAACGGTTGTGAGAGTTAAAACACCATTGCTGGTATTATATTAATATGTTTTATCTAATATTGCAAGTTATTTTTCCGGAATCTTATCTCTTGCTGAAATAAGTTTCAAGTAGTTCTCCTGATCTTTTCCTTTTAAAGCGCCATCGGTTTCCATCTTTTTCTCAAGTGTCTCTATCTGAGCTTCTGCTGCTGCTGCTTGTTTAGTTCCAGATCCAGGCACTAATGCACCCATAGGATTAGCAGCGCGAGCTTTAGCCACAAACCCCCTTAATATATCAGGGTGATCAGCAAGTAACGTTCCATCTGAAAGCCTTGCTGTTGTAATAAGTTCAGCAACGCCTTCCCCAAAGTCGGTTCCAAGATAATTTGCCATAATGTTTTGATTAGGTTTGTATTCAACTCCCCATTCTGCTCGCAATTCTTCCTCTGCTTCGGAATGAAATGTAGCATCTGCTTCGTACCTTTCAGCAAGAAGATTCTCTTGATTCTGATAATACCAATTTAAACCATCTGTAACTTGCTGTTGAGTATAATTGCCGGCGTGAGCCACTCCAAGGAATTCATCAACCAGTGCCTTGTCTTCATCGCCAATAACCATGCCATCACCCAATGCCAGGTCATACCCTTTAGCTTCTTCTGGGACACCTATGTCTTTGCGGTATTGGGCAAGTTCTTCCTTTGTAGCATCTTTGCCAGGAATTTTAACCAACCCACCAGATGATATTTTATTCTGAGCATTAACCATTGCATCCATAGCTGCTCTTGGTGAAGCATATCTTGCCATTCGCTTCATCATTTTTTCTTTGCCAGCATCGTCAAGTAATTTGCCAGCCTTATCTTTCAATTTATCAACGTATCTTTCTTTCCAGTCTTCAGGCCAATAACCTTTATTGGAGCTTTCTTTTAACTCATCAAATGCGGTTTTGGCGGTGTCCCTTGTTTCTGTGGCAGTTGTTAATAATACTTCCTGCTCGGTAAATGCAGTTTTGAGTTCTTCGTTCGACTCATCTGCTTTATAAGCTTCCTGGGCAGTATTAAAATTAGTTTCTGCCTCTGTAAAGTCTGTCTCTGCGGTTTTAAATATTTCCTCCGCTGCGCCCAAATCGGGGGTATCAGCCATTTTATTTCTCCTTGTTTCTGTTTAAATTATGTTCACCTTCTTGAATTTTTCTACATTCATCACATTCGATTTTACCGGATCGTATAAGATTAAACCGAACACACCCACAATCACAATAAAAAGCCATATGATCATTTATATCTTTAATTGACATGGTTTTCCTCTTTAAATTTACGTATAACGCGTTCTCGTCCATCTACCAATATTATATCACCATCTATTTTCCCATGGCCACAACAACTCGCAATTGTTTCAATACCACCGGCATTAAGAGCAGCTACAATCTGAGAAATACAATAATCTATACACTGCACCTGTCCGTTAATTGGCATTGTTACTTGGCATTTAAATTCACCGAAACCACAACATTTTTTAGGTTTTTCCATTTACTCGATCTTCCTGTTTAAGTTTACCTACCTTTAAATTGATAAATCGGACAATCTGCTGTCCAACATATCTACGACCTGCTGCAAAGCAGGATATTCTTTCATCTGGAAACCAATCTGTATCATACGTCCTACAGCCTATCCTTATTAAAAAATCTATTACAATCTTTTGCTGCTCTGGTGATGCAGCTCCTTTCTCCATAGATTTAAACGCCATAGACACCGAACTTGTTGTAGCTTTGTCCATTATTTTTTCCCAATCATTGTATGGCATATTTTTATCTTTAGGCATTTACTCTATAATCTCCTCTGGTATTTGAATATCGGATGCAGTTTTAGCTACTTCAGCACCCTGTTGTGCCATTCCCAACATCTGTTGAGTCTCAGCAGCTTGAGCGTCTTGAGCTTTCATTGCTTCGACCTCGTCTTTAGGTCTACGCCATTTTGCAGGAGAGCCCATACCTTCAAGAGCATCCCGGACGGCTTCCGCTGCATCGACAACATATCCTGCCGATGGATCAAGTTCCATTGCAGAAGCTATAATATCTTTAGTCTCTGCAAACCTTTGCCCCTTCACTCTTTCAACAGCCTCACGCATTGGGGATTCAAACTGAAAAGAAATATCCCCACCGTATAATGATTCGGGCATAGATTGTGGATTGCCAAATGCACCATTCTTCATAAGGATATTAAATGTCTTTTCACATAATGCCCCGTTATATTCAGCTTCCATCGGTTCAAATAAAGGCAAAGCTTGTCTAATGTATTCAGCAACACGTTCAGATGCTTCATAGGCAGTCATGCCTGGCACAGGAGGCGGTAAAGCTAATTTGTTAAGAAAAAAAGCCTCGCTGATCATAGAGCGAGTATCTGCTTGCATTTCAAACCCAACAGGCAAATTACCACTTTGCTTCATTTCCCGCAGAACCTCTCCAAGGCGTTCATCATAATCAGCATCAACCCATGTTATTCCACCGGCGTAAATACTAATATCTGATCTAATCGCTTCTTGGACTGCAACCATTGGAGGATTAAGAATCTTTTCGCTGGCATCTAAAAGAACACTTGCCACTGCTTGAATCAATCGTGCGTCTGGTAACGCAGCGGTAGCCGCAGGTGAAAAAGCATACTGACTCCCGGAAACTGTTTGCCATCTTGGAATTACATACTCACCTTCGTATATACCGACCTCTTCCATTATGTGATTATTATCAATATCATAATAAACGCTTACCAATGGCTTATCACCCCATTCCTTACCGCAATAGGTTTCTGTTGGCACTTCACAATGATAAACATTAACTTCTTTATAAGGATCTTTTTTTAAGTATTCTGTGACTTTCCTGTGTACTTTATCTTTAAATATCTGGCTTAGCGTAAGTGCATCTGGTTTCCATTTCCTGAAAACTGTACCCACTCTTCCAATTGAATCCTCTTGCCATGCGACATCTCGTAAATGCCAACACCTGTATAACAGTGCATTCTCATTATAGTTCATTCTCATACTTAGAACTGTTTGCCCGAATGCAGCCCAATCGTGATCAGCTTCTTTTGTTGCCCTTGTAAACATAGCAACAGGGTCATACATAGCTCTCTTTTGTATCTTAGAAGCCCATTCAAGCCATTGTTGACCAGAGGTATCAATATTATCATCATACCTTTTTATGATTGAAAACCACTCTTTATTAGTAGGGCGTAACATCCCACCGATTTGATTGCCCAAATCTCTTCTTGCTAATAAAGGATAACTGGTATCAAGGTCTTTTGCAAACTCTTCTCCAAGTCCACGAGTTTCTGTGAAATCCGCCCTCTCAGGATAAAAATTATTAGCAATCTCTTGCCATAAAGACATTAAATTACCCCTGTTTGAGAAAAGAGCATCGCCCTGTTTTTTTAACAGTTCTGTTTTTTCCATTTTTAACCTAGCTTCTCTTCAGAGCTTAAAATAGTTGATGACCTGCCACTACGTTTCTGTTGAGCAACCAACGATCTTTTTTTTGCTTTTTTGGCAGCCTCGTCATCTGGAAGGGGCATTACTGTTGGAGGTTCTACTACCGGCGTTGCTACTGGTGCGGGAACTTCTTGTTGCTTACCACTAAATAATCCAGCCATTGTTACTCCCTTTTAACCTAATGTATCATCACTGCTTAATGTCATTATAGGCCGTCGTTTATTAGTTCTTTGAGTTTTGTATCTCTTTACTTTGTCTTCTTTCTCTTTTTCTGTTTTTATAGAAGCAGACGTTGGTGGCATAACCGTTGGCGGAGGCTGCCTTGTGCTTTTGGGATCTTCCCCATATATATTCCCTGGGTCAGCAACATATTTTCTTGCCCAGTTTTTCTTTTTAATTTTTTCATCGCTGTATCCTTTTTCTTCCATCACTTTTCCAACATGCCAACCCATAGGATCTACAAAATTTGATACGCTACTTACTTTCAATCCGCTCATTTCTATCTTCTCCGATTCTTTGCCCGTTGACTTTTTATCACTTTTGGTGCGGTATATGCCTTATTCCATTGCTGATAGTGTGATGCAATCTTACCGCCACCAGTCCAACCCATAACAACAGGGTCGCCATAGTCAGTTGAGCGTCCAAGCCTTGAACAAAGTTCTTTTTTGGTTTCCAGTTTAATCATATTAAGATCGCTATTATTCTTGTCAAAACGAATAGAGCATAGATCTGCCATTAAAAATGGGTCGTTCGGTAGGATGATTTTACTTCCTCCAGGTTGTCCAGGGTCTAAATCTTCCATAAACCGATAGTATGTTTCTGCTCTCTTATTATAGAAGGGTATTTTGCTTGCTTTTGTTCTGGCTGCACTCTTCGCAGCACCTTTATATTTTATAGCAGAAATCCCATTATTATCAAGATGTTCATAGGTAGAATCGCCATACCCGCCACCCATATCAAGGATAATAGTTGCTCCATCTCTCCGGTGTTTTTGGATTTTACCAGCCTTATCTTTGCCCATTTTGGCATCTTGAGCCTCTGTAATAACAAGTTCATTGTAATATCCATCATGTCTGGAAGCTATCACAAACTTGTCTTGCTTGCCGCCGCCTGTATCACTTCCCATTCCTGTAAGGTCGGCAGCTATAGCACACATTGGTACGTTTTGTGGTGGTTCAGGTTTCCAATTATCCATTGCTGCTTGTATCCAGTCGGTCGGGATTAATTGTGAATCATGGTCTTTCCGAACTGAAAGAAAATTTCCGTCCCTAATTGCATCCCTTAAATGTTTTGGAAGTCCATCTTGTTGCGCTCGATATTCTGGTGTGTTTTGGAAAGGATTGTCTGAAAGCTTTGCAGGGATGAAGGTTCTTGACATCGACAACGGGATACCCTCAATCCAACCAGACCCGCCGTCACTAATAAACTTTCCATCTGTTGTGTATTGCCCGGGGCCATCGACCCAAATATCTTTATCGTCATCATCAACAACACACCATCGAAGCTCACCACTTTTTGCAGGGTTGGGAAAAGCAGGGTCAAGCCAGGGTGCAAACATTTTAAACATCCAAATCCCCTCGTCAGACAGTGGAGGATTGCTGCCCAACACCACCCTGACTCTTTGACTCCTGTCGGTTGACCGAACCCATCCCATTAATGCTCTTACCTGAGTTTCGGCAAAATGTGCAGCTTCATCAATATAAAGCAAATCATGGGGCCTGCCCATCCATGATAATTCGTCCCCAACTGATTGTGCTGCACCATATTCAATAATTTTACCCTTACTTATATTAAATTTTGGTGGCGCTGATCCGTTGAAGCCTTTTCTGGTTCCCATAATTTCGATCGACCTGTCTGTGATAAAGGATAGGTCTGTATATTTTCTACGCATAACCAAGGATCGTTGATGCATCATAATAGCCAATCCAAGACCAAGATCAGTCTTGCCTCCGCCACCCTGTCCTCCGAAAAGTAAAATATCAGCCTGGCAAAAGTAAGCATCAGTCTGGGGGCCAATACTTGGAATCCAGATCATACCCTTAGTTTCCTCAGTAACAGTCTCTGTTAAGTCAGCCTGTTCTTTGGTTGAAAGGTTGTTGAATCTGTTTAGAAGCTCATCGAGAATCATTATCCCATTCTCTCATGTCGCGTTTAAATGAAAAGTGTGCAACGATACAAACCACTGCTATGAGTATTATAAAAGCTATATCTATCATCTTGCCTGTGTCTCCTTATTAGTATTTGGATCAACAAACTTTTTTTCTACTACAACCTTTTCCCTTTTATGTTTTAAATCCTTTGCAGGTTTTTCCTTGGTCTTTTTAACTGTTTTCATATTACCCCTTTTTGCGTAAAACCTCAATTTGGTTAGAAAAACTCCCCGCAGGGACACTATGTTTTAGAGTGCCTACTGCGGGAAACCTCAATTTCCGTTAATTATCACCTAAAATGCAATACATAAATTCCACAGTACCTGTAAAAGAACCGGTACCTGTAATATGAGCAGCAGCATCATCGATTTCAAAATTAATAAAAAGGTCTTTGGCAGTGGTTGTTCCATCGTGCCACCTAGCACCACTCTCAATAAGTGCAGTTGCAATACTAATTGCATCGCAGTTTGCAACCTGAGCTACGGCCTGTGTCATTGCAGTTGTCTGAAGGAGATCAACTGTAGTCCCATCTTGTCCTTGAGCGTCAGCAGCAACAGCAGTGCCTAATCCTACATCACCATCAAAAGTATCGGTCATCTCAGTATCATCAATAGTCAAAGAACCGTTAACAACCCCGCCTAAAAACAAAAGTAATCCTGCTGGAAAGTCATAAAGCTTAACTCCACCAAACTGCCCCTGTCCTGCTTCATCTGTGATTGTGATAGGTGTTGTGGCACAAGTAAGCTTAACTTTTCTTACCGGGCCGTCAATCTCTACAGTAGCTGTAACTGTCGAACCATTCTTAGCACCAATTGCAGCAGTTTTATCTGTAATTTGCTTACCACCAACAATTAAGTCTCGATCTTCGTCAAGCCCAATTTCTTTACCGTGTAATGAAGTTAAAATTTCTTTAGTCATTTTTCTCTATCCTTTAAAAAGATATATACAAGAAGCCAAGCATCAGCCGCCCTGATTGCTCTCTTCTTTATTTCTTAGCATAAATACAAGCCGCCTAAGTACTTCATTAGGGGTTTGAATCTCTGACTCGTCTTTAATTGTTATATTATTTTGGTCAGCCCATCCCATATTTTTAAGTGCAAAAATAGCTCCTGCAACATTCCCAATTTGCAACTGTTCTTCATACTCGCATTCAATGAAAAGCCTTGCCCTTTTTATTATGTAAGAGAATTTAGGCAAGGCTTCGTAGTCGTAAAAGCTTTGCCTTGAGCAAAACCCAAGATAAATAGCAAGTCCTGTGATTGTTGGAATTGGTATGGCAACAACTTTTTGATTGCCTTTCTTGCCAACTACAACCTTTCTTTTTTTGACACCTTT
>DAOVZA010000177.1 GCA_030635405.1 Desulfocapsa sp. | reverse complement strand
TCTTAATACTTCCATTACAATTCTCTTTTATTGTTTAATTCTTGAGCAAATCGGGAGGAAAAAAATGAACACGCAGCTTTGATTAATGTTTCCGATCAAAATCGTCGAGAGTATCAGCATAGTTTGCAGCAATTTCTTTGAATGTATCTTGAACTTCAATAAAAGCATCCACAAAGGCCGGATCAAAATGCTTTCCTCTTCCTTCAAGGATAATGGCCACTGCCTTTTCATGCGGAAAAGCAGGTTTATAAACCCGTATTGAAATTAACGCATCATAGACATCTGCCACTGCCATAAGGCGACCTGATATTGGAATGTCTTCACCACTCAACCCTTCCGGATAGCCACTGCCATCCCATTTTTCATGATGCGAATAGGCTATTTCACGAGCCAGAGTTAAAAAAGTGGTGCTACTACTTTCACCCAGAGCCTGCTCTGATTTGATAATGGCATCACGTCCATAGGTGGTATGATTCTTCATCTCATCAAACTCTTCCTTCGTTAATTTGCCAGGTTTCAGAAGAATATTATCCGCGATACCCACCTTTCCGATATCGTGTAATGGCGCAGATTTAAAGAGCAGATTAACCTTTGAGACACTCAGATAATCACGATATTTTTCCTTGTTCATCAGGTATTCAGCAAGGGTTTTGACATAATGCTGGGTACGCATAATATGCTTACCCGTTTCGTTGTCACGTGTTTCAGCGAGAACGGCCATACCATAGATAGTTACATCCTGCGTATACATTATTTCGCGGGTACGTTTGTCTACCTTCTTTTCAAGTTCTCTATTCTGATCATACAGAGCCAAGTGGGTCTCAACCCTGGCTCGGACAACCACCGGACTAATGGGCTTTGTGATATAATCAACACCCCCAACCTGAAATCCCTTGGCCTCATCTTCAGTTTCTCCCATTGCCGTCACAAAAATAACCGGAATTTTACGGGTGAGAGCACTTGCCTTCAACCGTTCACAAACCTCATACCCGTCAATACCGGGCATCATAATATCCAAAAGAATGAGATCAGGACATGGTGTTTTTTGAGCCATACTTATACCGTCATGGCCGTTGGTAGCGATAAGGATATCGTACTTATTCTGTAAAGACTGCCCAAGCAAATTGATATTTGCAGGAGTATCGTCAATAATCAGGATTTTTTGTTTTGTCAGGGGAAGTGTCATTGCACAATTTTCCTAGAAGAACTGAAATTTCTACCTTTCTAAGGCACAAATCACATCAGACATCCTTAGCAGGATATCAGTTCTCGGGGATAAAGTGAATAAAATAAAACCGGTACAAAGCTACCCAGAAAAAAAAGAAGCCTGGACGTTTTTTCTTGAACCATAACGTACTGAAGAAACAGCAAAAAGGCATCAAGACCTTGTATCTCTTTAAATTATAAGATTCAGATTTTTTATGCTGTTTATTTGGTTTATGGAAAAAAGCAATAGATGAGATGGGTATTTGGGGGGCAGATAAGTCTTTCTTGTATACTACTGAGATGAGTTTCAACACCACCACAAGAAGACCCCGGAAAAGATTTTATCTCTCCGGGGTCTCGATGGTAGCTCCATTTACAACAATCAGGAATATAACGTATTATTTGGTATTTCCCTTACCGTTATTGCTCTTACTTGACTTATCCTTGCTGCTATTTTCCTTACCATTGGAATTACTATTACCAGAATTTCCGGGGCTACCATCTTTTCCCGCAACCCCTGCAGCTACGCCACCCTTATTACTGCTGCTATTGGAACTATTTCCAGGGCTTGATGCTGATGAATTATTGCCGCCACCCATTGTATCGCCACGACTCCCAGAATTACCGGTTTGGCCTTGTCCACTGCCAAGCCCGGACGCGCCACCAAGTCCCTGGCCACGACTTTTGGACGCCACACCAATTCCTAATCCGCTAACCTGACTATCCACACCAGTATTCATGGCAAGTCCATGTCCTTTGGCATAGCCGGATTTAGTATTTCGCGCCGTAGCTTCTGCGACTTCACCCGCTTGAATAGAACCTGCTACAGTTCCAACATTTGGATCTGCAGTAAACCCCGCTTTACTCTTCTGTTTATCTTTGGTGTGACCAAGCCCAATTACTGATGGATGAACACCAATCTCACGTGCTATGTTTCCCCAGCCCATTCCGGCCTCTCGCATATCAGCAATATCTGCTTGAGTTATACCAGTCAGATTCGAGACAACCGTACCATGGGCCTCTACTGCTGCATCAAG
Source organism: Desulfocapsa sp. (assembly GCA_030635405.1). The sequence continues at coordinate 3,178 of DAOVZA010000177.1, read as the reverse complement.
TGCTTCCTGAGCCTCATCAATGGCTTCTTGATCATTTGCAGCTGTGGCATTTTCAAAGTCTTCAGTAGCTTTATCAACATCTGTCATGGCCTCTTCTACAGCTGTGTTTTCAGCACTGGCCACCGCACCTGCCAGCTGCGATGCATGAGCCGCCTGAGCAGGATTTTGAAAGTTTGAAACAAGGTCTTCAGCTTCTTCAGTATCTGCTGGTTCATCAGCACCAACAGAAGGATCCACGGAGCCATCAATGGGATCATCAGCCAGAACCGGGCTGACTTGAAAAAGTACAACACCAAGACATAGTGTTACTGTTGCCAGTAGGCGAAAAAGAAGGTCGCATTTCTTTTTATTTTGTTTCATATGGATTCTCCTTTACATTGAATTAACCAAAGGTACCTTTAGTTTGTTGAGATCAATACTATTATTTTAAGTCAGTTAGAAAAAAACGAATTGACTCATTAGCTTTCACCTTCTTTTCCCCTGCCAGATAGGTTTCAGGAACACCAAACCAACTCACCTTAATACGTTGTTCTTTATCTAACAGTTCAAAATGTTCCTTCAGGTACTTCTTAACACTGATGGCTTTTTGCCGGGCCAATCCCTTATTATTTTTTTGATAGGCAATGATTTGTAATATACCCTTCGGCATGTTGGAAACCGTTGCGCCAACAACATCAAGCGACAGATAGGAAGATTTTGAAAGCTTGGTTTTAAATGGTTCAAATCGAATTTTCCCCAGTGTCACTTCACGTGCAGCGAGCGAGTGATTTCGATAGGAAAAATCAGACAAACGATTGAGATGAATAGTTGCCCTGCGAGCCAAAGAACCTGCCGGATACAAATTCAGATAGGCCAGCCATGCTCGTTTTTCTTCGGGGGTGCGCTTAAGAATATTTAAAAGCAGGGCTCGATTGTATAACGATGATGGACTTTGTGGCCAGAGTTTCAGTGCTTTTTGATAGGTTTGCAGTGCCGTTTTATACTGTTTAGCTTTTAACTGGTTATGTCCAAGGTAAATAAGAGCCTGCAAATGATCCTTTTTCAATGACAACGCTTCTTTGTAACTTTTTCTTTCCGATTTTGGATGTCCATTCTCGCCATGACTGACCCCTAACCAAAACCTGTAATCAGCCTTTTCAGGATCTAATGCAACCGCCTGTTTCATACTGTTCAGAGCATATTTTTTCTTATCCAGCGTCAGTTGAAAACGGCCCATAAAATAATGCGCCTGGGCATCTTCCGGGGTAGCCTTCACTGCTTTTGTAAAAATCTCATATCCATGTTCATAGTTTTTCCTCGAAAGGTAATGCTCACCTTGAATGTTGTACTTCACAAACCTTCCTGCATCTTCAACTTTATGGCCAATGTTTTCAACCTGAGCACATCCGGCCAGCAGTAGAAAAACAACTGACAAACCAAAAGAAAAACGCATTATATTGTAGCCTTATAAAACATGATTTGCAGTACCAATACCTATTAATCAATTATTTTCAACTTGTGAGAAGATACTAATTGAGATACATCAGAATTTTCAGCTTTTCAAATAAAATCGTACCTTTCTTCTTCTCAGCCCTCAAGAAATGTCAAAAAAATGACGAAAAGTAAATCAAGAGAAATATCCACGGCCAGAAAAACACAACAACTCACTAATACAGCAAGATAGAAACATGGCGTAAAAATTGCTATAGAGGGGCAGGAGGAATATAATGTCTGAATATCAAGTACAAAAAGGTGACACCATAGCGAGAGTCACCCAGCAGTTAAATACAAACTGGGAAACTCTACGCAAGAGCAATCCCAATGCCATCGGTCGTTCATCAAAAAACGGAAACTGGTTTTTAAAAGAAGGAGCAACTCTTAATACAGAAAACTCCTTTGCAAAAACATTAGAACGTGTAGAGCAACACAAGAGTGAAGTAATCCCTGAAACACAGCCTCTGCCAGGCAGCCCTCAAAAAGAAATGGTGAGAGGCGGGCAGATAGTTGAACATACCATTAAACCAGGTGACACCATCTGGGCACTTGCTGTAAAAAAATACCACGTTCACATAAATGACATCATGGCCGACAATGGCATCAGTGATCCCAAAGCACTGCAAGTAGGTCAAACACTCAAGATTCAACTCCCCGAAAGTAGCGGTGACAAACCGGTTGTTGCCAGCTGGTATGGCGAGGATTTTCATGGAAAACCCATGGCCAATGGCGACATCTATGACATGCATGCTGCAACAATTGCCCACAAAGAAATGCCCCTTGGAACCAGGGTGGAGTTAAAAAATTCTGTAACGGGAGAAAAGGTTCGAGCTGTGGTTACTGATCGTGGCCCTTACATTGATGGCCGGGATGTAGATCTTTCCTACGGACTCGCTCAGAGACTCTCCCTTGTTGAGCAGGGAGTTGGTGATCTTATTATGCGGATTTTATGATGGTGTGATTGTTATCTGACAACTACTGCATTTGTAAAAAACAGGACATCATGCCTCTTCACCATATTCCTGCTCATCAACGAACTGCACCCCTTCCATAATCAGTCCCATAAACCCTCCAAAAGGCTCCTTGTCTTCCAATTCTAAAGGAACGCCTTTTGTATAGGCAAAGTGTCCTTCCTTCTTTGCCAGCACTGCAAAAAGGGCATCTTTATCGAGCAGATCCCGATACTGCACATGCACAAGTTCTCCATCAACGAAATGGATTGTTGCCTTGGCATCATCAAAGAGCAATTCAATACGACCTGTTTTCTGACTGGAATTAATCAACTGCAGAAGCTCAATTGTATTAATTTCACTCAGTTCTCCTGCCATTCCTGAGGCGATATTTCCTGAACGTAATGCCATGGCCTGGGCACGATCCACAAGCATTTTCAAAAGAAAAAGCTGTAAAACCGGATATTTTTTCATAACATGTTTGAAATTTTTGACACTTAGCAGCGCTGCCTCTGTTTCGGAAAGAGAATAAATGGAACAGGAGACCGGTTCACCCGACAGCAGACTCATTTCACCAAATATTTCTCCTTTTCCCATTTCAGCAAGTCGTGTCCCGTCATCACCTATAACTCCAACTTTTCCTGAAAGTAACACGAAAAGGTGAGCACCAGGTTCTCCTTCTTTCAACACCACTTTATCTCTGGCGTATTTTTTGAAATCCAGGAGTTCAGCAAGATCATATAGCGCTTCATCAT
>DAOVZA010000174.1 GCA_030635405.1 Desulfocapsa sp. | reverse complement strand
TATGGCCAGAGTTTCAAATCCGGAACAGAACCTGAAGATAGTTCATGTTGCAGGAACCAATGGAAAGGGTTCTGTCAGTATGACACTTTTAACACTATTGTCGGAAGCCGGTTATCGTGTGGGATTGTATACTTCCCCACACCTTAGTTCTGTTCGGGAACGGTTTAGAATTAACGAAAACTTTATAAGTGAAGAAAAATTCGCTGAAATTGCCAGTAAGATTCGAGAAGTCCTCGGTGATGAAAAAATAACATACTTTGAATTCACCACAGCTCTTGCCTTTCTCTGGTTTGCAGAAGAAAACCTCGATTTGGTGGTACTTGAAACAGGGCTCGGAGGAAGATTGGATGCCACCAATATAGTCACTCCTCTTGTGTCTGTTATTACGAATGTAAGTATGGATCATGAGGCCTATCTTGGAGATACTATCTCTGCTGTTGCTGGTGAAAAAGCAGGCATTATAAAGGCTGGAATTCCTGTAGTGTCAGCTGTGAAGGAAGGTGGAGGCCTTGTCGAAGTTAAAAGCGTATGTGAAGAAAAAGATTCAGAGTTCTTACTATACGGTGATGCTTTTAAATCAGTGATTGCTGATAATGGTAGCTGGCAATGGGATGGGATTGAACATTTCGCTGATATCTCTCATACCGGTCTGCGCTGCTCCATGAAGGGCGATTATCAGATTGAAAATGCATCTCTTGCTACTGCTGTTGCCGAATTACTAAAAGATAAAGGTTTCTCGTTTTCCCAGGAACAAATACGAAAGGGCATAGCAAATGTAACATGGCCAGGTCGTCTCGAATATTTTTGTCTGAATCGTACAAGCAGGAAAGAAGTTCAATGCTCTCTAAAAGCCAACAGTATCTCGTATCTTCTTGATGGTGCACATAACCCTGCAGGAGTTGAAAGCCTTGTCCAAACTCTTAAATTAGAATGTAATTACGACAGGTTGATTCTTGTCTGGGGAGCAATGGTGGATAAGGATTTGCAAAAAACATTACCACAAGTAGCAGTTTTAGCAGATATCATCGTTTTAACAAAACCTGTTGGAGAGCGATCAGCCGAACCTGAATTATTACTGAGTAATGTCCCTGAAGATTTGAGGCAGAGGTGTCAACTATGCAGCACTGTGGAACTCGCAATTGAAGAAGCTGAAAGACAGGCAAAACAGAATGACCTGATACTGATAGCTGGCTCTTTATATCTCATAGGAGCATCCCGCAAAATTCTCCTTGGAGAGCTGGTCAAATGAGCAAAGATTTTTTTGATTTTGACGCACCCGATGATGCTCAAATCCGTACCGAAAGAGCAAAGGCCAGAGATCTCAGAAAAACAAGATGGTGGCAACAGAAAACATCCTCGGGGAAATGTCATTTCTGTGAAAAAAAATCAGCCTTTAAAGATTTGACCATGGATCATCTTGTTCCTCTTTCACGAGGAGGCAGGAGCACAAAGGATAACCTTGTTCCCTGTTGTAAAACCTGTAATAATAAGAAAAAAAGTATGCTTCCATTAGAATGGGAAGCGTATATTGAAGAAAACTTACGTTAGTTACGAGACTTTTATTTGTTGAAAATGAAGTAGTAATTGCGAAACCACTCTGGTAAAAGAGAACACATTAAATACTTCATTGTTGCTCATGGTGAAGTTCATAATACATCACAAAATGTAAAACCCCGTATGGGCGGGTAGCTCAGTTGGATAGAGTGTCAGCCTCCGAAGCTGAAAGCCGTGGGTTCGAATCCCACCTCGCCCACCATCTTTAAACTGATTGTATCACTCTGGATTCTCGGAGAAAATTCCTAAAATTTGTGCAGAACCACTTATATTAAGATCTCATCACCGCCAATCTTATTTGACTGTTTCTTTCTTATTCCATACAATAAAATAGGACAATTATTCTTTTAGGCACTTACTAGACAAAATATTCCTGGTTAAGGGGATTGTTTATGGAGAAAATAAAATGAAACCACTCCATCAAAAAATTAAGATTACCCAAAATATCATTCTTCTTTTTACTTTGTGGAGTGTTGTTATCTTGGTTTTGGTTAGTTTTAATATCTACAGTCTGCAACAGATGACCAGAGATATCGCCATTCGAGAGGCGAGAAGTAATTTTAATAAAGATCAGGCCATTCGTGCCTGGTCAACCACTCATGGTGGTGTCTATGTCCCCATTGATGCCTCTACTCCACCGAATCTTCATTTGAGCCATGTTCAGGACCGGGATTTAACATCTCCGACAGGTAAAAAGCTTACTCTCATGAATCCAGCCTATATGATCAGGCAGATGAATGAAAACTTTGCCGAAGAATATGGCGTTAAAGGTCACATTACAAGTCTTAACCCGTTGCGTCCTGAAAACAAAGCAGATGCCTGGGAAAAAAAAGCATTGGAATCCTTTGAACAAGGCACAAAAGAGGTTGTTGAATTTTCTGAAGTTAATGGTAGGTCCTCTTTACGCCTTATGCAGCCAATGAAAACCAAGCAGGGATGTTTAAAATGTCACGTTCACCAAGGATATAAAGTTGGTGATATTCGCGGTGGGGTGTCTGTTGTTTTGCCCATAGATTCTCTTATTGCAAACCAAAACAAGACCATCGTAACTCAATCCTTTGCTCTGTTTTTCCTCTGGCTTTTTGGGGGATGTTTTATTTTTATGGTGGGAAATCGATTGAATAAATCTGTGGCAGATCACAATCGTACATTGAAAAACGTTCAGGAAATTAAGGAACGTCTTGAATTTGTAGTTGAAGGCGCCCGTATCGGAACCTGGGAATGGAACGTGCAAACAGGAGATATTCTTTTAAACGAGCGTTGGGCAGAGATGCTAGGTTTTACTCTGGCTGAGATCAACCCGCATGCTTCATCCTGGGAAAAACTCCTCCATCCTGATGACTTTGAAAAAACAATGAAGAGCGTTTCCGATCTTCTTGAAAATCGTACTTCGAGCTACATGACAGAGCATCGACTCAGGCACAAATCTGGAAAATGGGTATGGGTTCTGGATGTGGGGAAAATACTTAAACGAGATCAGGATGGTAAGCCATTACGTGCTGTTGGTATTCACATTGACATCACAGAACAAAAAGAACAAGAAGCATACAGGTTGAAATCAACTTTGCAAAAGGAAGAATTAGTTAAACTTGAAAGTCTTAAGACATTAGCCGGATCCATTGCCCATCGTTTTAATAATACCATGATGGCGGTACAGGGTAATCTGGAACTCATGACGCATACATTGCCAGTTGATTCAAAGGAATACAAAATGGCCTCTGCCGCAACTCTTGCGGCTAGAGGTGCATCTCAGATTGGTTCAATGATGCTGAGTTACGTGGGCCAGCAACCACTTAAACTTCAAGAGATATCTCTGGAAGTACTCGTCAGAGAAAGTGTTACTTCATTAAAAAGTCTCCTGCTGCCTTCAATTTCTCTACAATTTGCTCCACCAGACCGACCACTCTACTGTTCTGTTGATAAAAAGCAGATAAAAGAGGTGCTAATAAGCATAATTACCAATGCTGTTGAATCGTTAAATGGTAAGTCTGGAACAATTGAGATAACATTTGGCACCGATTATTTCACAGTAGACTCTTTCCCCATATCCTTTCAGAATGATACTCTTCAGGATGGTATGTATACATTTTGTCAGGTAAAAGATACTGGACATGGCATCAACCAAAACAAATTATCACGAATTTTTGAACCTTTTTATACAACAAGGTTTGTTGGAAGAGGCCTTGGTCTCGCCTTAACTGTTGGGATTATGCAATCTCATCATGGTGCTTTAACTGTTGAGAGTAAGGAATCCAAAGGAACAACCGTCAGGTTACTGTTACCAGTTATACCATCAAATCAGCAAACAACGACAGCCGCTGATGAGATTGCCCAGAGTGAAGTTGTACCATTATCGGGAAATATTCTACTAGCTGATGATGAAGAGATGGTGCTTGACGTTGGGAAACAAATGCTTGAGATGTTGGGGTTTGTTGTTCATACAGCCACAAATGGTCAAGAGGCGTTAGATAAAATTTGTAATCTTAAAACTGATTTTTGTGCAGTAGTACTTGATATTTCAATGCCTGAGATGGATGGTATTCAAGCTATGCAGGCAATCAGAAAAACTAACCCGGCTTTACCTGTTATTTTAAGCAGTGGATATTCAGAAGATGAGTTCTCCTTTCAAAAAGACCAGGACAATAAACCCACTGCGTTTTTAGGCAAACCATTTCAGTTGTCTGATATGCGAAGTGTTCTTGAGAAGGTATTGGCTGGATGTTGAATGAATTCCGGATGTGCTATTGGCAAAATCACTAAATTTAATAACGGCATATCAAATGCCATTTAAAAGGGTAGTAGATCACCTTTCTTCCACATCATTTTTAACTTTAGGATTCATGAGATCCCCATAATGTTCTTTAGCGCATTTCATACACAATCCATGACTAAATACAGTATCAGAATGCTCAGAGATATACTGTTCCAGTTGATGCCAATAGCCATCATCATCCCTAATGGACTTACAGAATGAACAGATGGGGAGGAAACCTGACAATGTCTTCACCTCAGCAAGAGCCATCTTAAGTTCTACTTCTACTTCTTTCTGCTTAGTAATATCGAGATGAATCCCAACAGCACGAAGAGGAGCACCATTTTCATCGCGACTAATCACCTTACCAGCATCTAAAACCCATATCCACTCTCCAGACTTGTGTTTAAGTCGATACTCGGTCAGGTATACTGCAGAATGTTCTTCAAGGTGTTCAATCAACACCTGGCCAATCTTGTCACTTTCTTCGGGATGAACAACTTGCTTCCAGGTGGAGACATTGGGAGCAAGTTCCTCCAGGGTGTATCCGATAATTTCAGCCCAACGGTCATTAAATACAACATCACCGGTCTTAATGTTCCAGTCCCAGGTGCCAAGTCGCGCTCCTTCTATGACAAGTTCGAGACGATTTGAAGTCTCTTCCAGTTGTACAACTGTTTTTTTATATTCCAACAATGTCTGATGTTGCTCAAGTTGCGTCCTCTGGATCATGATCTTTTGTCTAATCTGGGTATCAAACAGGTTGTTAAGAGTAGTACCAAGCTGTCCAAGCTCATCTTCCCGCTCCGTATGGATACGTGCACTTTCATCCCCTTTGCGTATCTGCTCTGCCACCGAAACCAGATGTTGGACACCAAGGGTAATCCCTCTGGCCATCAGCCAGGCAAATATTGACCCCACGACAATAGCAAAAACGGTATACCAGATACCTTCCCGGATAATATCCTTTAAACCAGCGTTTATTTTTTCCTGAGAACTGCCAACTCTGGCCCAGCCAATGAGCTTCCCGTTGGCAAGAATAGGACTACTGATATCAACAAGAGAACTATTTGAGATCAGGTATTGTGGGACAGGTTCAGCATCGATAAGCGAGCAACTCGTTGCATCCTCAACATATAAACCGACCTTGGAATGATC
>DAOVZA010000125.1 GCA_030635405.1 Desulfocapsa sp. | reverse complement strand
TGATCTCCTCTTTTAACCCGGATATCATCATTCTGGACATTGTACTTCCCTATGTCGATGGACTCTCGGTACTGGATATAATTCGAAGTAACAATATGCAAACTCCAGTTATCCTACTCACTGATAAAAGAACCATTGAAGAAAAATTGAGGGGATTTGAACACGGTGCTGATGACTATGTAACCAAACCATTCAGCCCTAAAGAATTATGGATGCGAGTTCAATCCATAATTCGACGCACAAAAACAATGGAGTCAACCGAGAGACAGCCAACGATCACAATTGGTAATCTTTCGATTAATCCAGTGGCCCGGGAAGTAAAACTCTCAAATAAAAAACTTCTCTCCCTGACCAAAACCGAATTTGATATCATTTATTTTCTTGCAAAGCGAAAAGATCAGGCAGTCCCTCACACTGTTATTCTGGAAAAAGTTATGGGATACTCACCCACCAGTGAAACAAAAGCACTTGTGATCCATATAGCTAATATTCGGAAAAAACTCGGATCAAAAAGTCTTCATAGCATTAAACTTTTAGCCGTTCCTGGTGTTGGATATAAAATTACTGAAAGACAGGTATAGGTACCTTATTTTCTATTCTACACAAAAGGAAATCATGAAACTCACACAGATTCTCCGTCCTCACGCAGTTCTTTGTTCTTCTCTTTTCCTGCTCTTTTTTCTGATCTCTGGAATGTGGACGACCAGTGTTCAGGCAGAAGTACTCGTCCCGCTTCATATTCAAAAAGGAACCAATCTAATTAATATTGCACGGAAATACTGTAGCAATAAATCTGACTGGAAAACTCTTGCAAAAACCAACAAACTAAAGCCTCCCTATGTCATTCTTGCAAACAGTACCCTGCAAATTCCATTATCCATGCTACAAGCTAAGGATGTCTCCGCTAAAGTTGCCTCCATTGGCGGATCACCAAAGCTAATCACAGAAGATTCTGAAATCATGGCTCTCCAAAAGGGTGATTATGTGTTACCCGGTCAAACAGTTTTGACAGGACCAAATGAGTATGTGCACCTGATATATCCAGATTACAAACATACCAGAATCGGCCAACAATCAGAAATGACTCTGACCTATCTCATGCGACTTACGGATGACAGCCTTAAAGCTGAGTTTTCCCTAAAAAAAGGGAAGATAACTCACACCGTAAATAAAAAACTTAAGGCAAATGAAACATTCAACACACGCACAGCTATTGCAATCACAGGAATCCGTGGTACTGAGTTTCGGATCAAAGTAAAGGATAGCGAAACAAACCTGGTTGAAACACTGAAGGGAAAAGTCGCCCTTAACGCAGCCGGCAAAGAAATTGTACTCACAAAAGGAATGGGATCAAAAGTAACGAAGGGAAAACCTCCAGGACAGTCATTTAACCTACCGAGAACACCAGAAATCACGACAATCAAAGATGTTTATCGTACTCTTCCTATTATTATTCCAGTCCGTTTTAATAAAAACATCAGATCCATGCGTATAAGGGTAACAAAAGATATTGAGGGCCGGGAAACACTGCTTGAAAATGTCATCAGCCCTGATCTTGATTTCCAGCTTTCTACACTCACCGATGGACACTACTACGCCTTTTTCACAGCAATTGACAACAAAGGATTTGAAAGTCTTCCCACAAGCCCAATACTTTTGCATATTCGAACCAACCCTGCAGCACCTCTTATCTCGAGTCCTCATAATGAGCTGCAAACATTTGACACTCAAATCACCATTAAATGGTTACAATCTGAACTTGCCCAATCCTATGTGATACAACTGGCAACTGACTCAAGTTTTACTGAAATCATTGACAGCCAACAGATAAGGGAAACTGAATATGCCACACAGGATCTTTCTCCCGGGAACTATTTTTTCAGGGTTCTAATAATTACCGAGGACGGTTTTAAAACACTTTTTTCTCCACCACTGACATGGGAGATTATTGAACAGCTGGAACTTGGCGAGCTTGCCCTTGGGCAACAGGGAGAGGGTGGTATTCTTCTGCAATGGCCAGCCATTGCCATGATGTCCGGCTACGTAATAGAAGTGGCCACAGACAAAAACTTTAAGAATCTTGTTGTATCCGATGACGAATTGACGGAGCCCTCCTATCGCTTGCCTGAAAATCTGGCACCAGGTGACCATTATATCCGCATACAATCCATAATGGCCAATGGCCAAAGAAGCCCCTGGACACAAACACAAACTATGACTGTTGACTCCACGCCTCCAGGTATTGGACATTTTTTGATGGGCCTGGGTTTTCTCGGATTAATCCTGCTCTAAGCAGACAAAAGAGTGTTAAACCGAATATTCATTTTTGTTATTTCAATGGCTCTGTTGGGGGTGTTGCAACTTAGCGGATTGGTATCTTCACTTTCTGACAAGACACTTGATACCCTGTTTACCCTTCGAGGCCCTACTGCGCCCAGTGAAGACATTATTATCATCGGTGTAGATGAAGAGAGCCTTGCAGAACTCGGATCATGGCCTTTTCCACGTAAACGCCATGCGGAACTCCTGCAACGGTTAAATAAGGCCAAAGTGATTGGATTTGACATCCTTTTCAGTGAGCCAACACCCCAGGATCAATACTTCTCCGATGCCATGTCTTCATCCCCACCCGTGATCCTGGCAACAGCCCATAACTATCAAAACACAATCCTCAGGCCCCCCTCATTATTGTCTAGATATTCCAAACTTGGACATATCGAAATTATTCTCAACCGAAATGGTATTGCTCGAGAAACTAACGTATTTAAACAATCAGGAGAGTCTGAAATCCCAACCTTTGCCGCGGCTATGCTCAAAAGTACAGGTGTCTCAGAAGGGTTCATTATTTCTGACAAACCAATATTAATTAATTACTACGGCCCTGAAATCACATATCTTTATCTCTCATACCTTGAGGTATTGCAGGGCACTATCCCGGATGACTTTTTTAAGGATCGTTTTGTACTGATTGGTGCGGAGGCATTGGGAATCGGAGACTCTCATATCACACCATTTAGTAATAAATATCCCACACCTGGTGTTGAGATTCAGGCCACCATCCTTAACAATCTTCTTGATGGCACCTCCCTCAAAAAAATTCAGTGGCATAACTGGTTCTTTATTACCTGCATTGGTCTCATCGGAATGTTTCTCTGGCCTGGACGAGAGCAGCGATGGAACTGGATTATAAATGTATCTCTTGCCGTTATCATATTTGCATGTTCTTTTTTCCTTTTCCGACTCTCCATTTTTGCAAGCCCTGTACCGTCACTATTGTTTTTAGGTACCAGCTTTACTGTTTATCTGGTGATGGAAAGAATCTTAGATGCAAAAATATTATTTTCAGAAATGCGCCTTCTTGATCAGCAGCTAGAAGCACAATTGCAACGGGTATACACAAATATCCCCACTCATTTTTTCAATCTCCCCCCTGCCCCCACGTCCGCCAGCGGGTTAAAACGGCATCTGATACATCTTCAAGATGGTGTAAAAGTTCTCAGCATGCAGCATCATTTCATCGAAAGTATACTTCGCGAGGAACTGGTACCTCTTATTTTATGGGATAAACACAGTGAAGTTGTAATTATAGCCAACACCACGTTTAGCACCTTCTGGAATAGTCACTCCACTAAGAAAAGTGACCTGCCCACACTTGGTGATTTCATACAACTTCTAAATGATTCACAGATGGGTAGTAACCAGTCATTAGTTGATATCAACACATTACTTCATAATAAGGCTTCAATACCTGTTCTGGATATCTGCCTGACAAAGCAGGGACTTAAAAAATACTTCCAGGTTACCATGCAGTTCTTTGATGCAGCCGACATTGAATTTCATGGGGTTTTAGTAAGTTTAACCGATGTAACTGAAATCAAGGAACTGGAACTATTAAAAGATAATATCGTCTCCATTGTATCCCATGAACTGAAACTCCCCCTAACCGTGATTCTTGGTTACGGAGAAATGCTGGCCGACACCCTTCAGAATGAAGAAAAGCAGTTTGTTGACGAGATATGTTCTCAGACAAAGCGGCTAAATCATCTTATTGAAAATTTTCTTGATGTGGCTCGTATCGAACACAATCGACAGGAAATCAGACGGCTCCCACTCGATTTAATTGCCCTTATTAAGGAAGCCGAAAATAGTGTTTTAATTCCTGCTGCAAAAAAATCTATTTCCATTCAATCACAACTTCCCTTTCGGGTAACGCCTTTGCTCGGTGACTATTCTCTTCTTTTTCAGGCTCTGATAAATTTACTTGATAATGGAATTAAATTCAGTCCGGAGAACACTCAGATAACCATAAAACTAACCGAAGAAATCAACAGGTTTACCCTCTGTGTCGCTGATCAGGGACCGGGAGTTCCCAGTGCATCAAGGGGAGAAATCTTCGACACATTTAATCGTGGCCGTGATGATGTTCCTGAAGATGGTTTTGGCCTGGGTTTAAGTTTTGTCAAGCAAGTAGTCCAAAAACATAATGGTAAACTATGGCTGGAGCCTGAAAGTAGCAATGGTGCCCAATTTTGTTTTACTCTGGCTAAAAATGATAACAATCAGGTACTTCCCTGATTTCCCTCTAGTAGATCCTAAAATTCAATATAAAACCTTACCAAAGCCTTACTTGACCTAACCTCACTATGATAACTAAGTTGTCCGCAGAATCAACAACACCAAAACTTATTTATCCTAGAAATCAGAGAGTAAGGGAACAATGGAAAAAACTTCTGTCGTAATTATTGATAATCATCCTGTCGTCCGTCAAGGTTTAACAACTGCCCTTAAAAAAGAGCCGGATCTTGAAGTTGTGGGCGAATCAGAGGCCACCACTTCAGCCCTACCCATCATCAGATACTGTAAGCCCAATGTGGCCATTCTTGACGGTTCAATGACCGAATCCTGTGGTGACGATCTTATTGCAAAGATCAAAACTCTCTCAAAAGATACATCAATTATCATCTATTCCATGCACAGTAAGCATGAGCCAATTTATCGTGCCTTTAAAGCCGGTGCAAAGGGCTATATCCTGAAAGTTGATGAGATGAGGGATGTAATAAATGCCATTACTGAAGTTCAGAACGGTCGAATATTTCTCAGTCACAAGATTCCAACCACCGTAACAGATAAGCTCTTATCAGGAGATGACAGTGGAGGCGTGCTTTCATCCCTCACCACGCGGGAATATGAAATAGCCAAACTCATATCACAGTGCATGACACCTGATGAAATTGGTACAGCTTTATTTATCAGCCCACGAACAGTACGGGTTCACCGCAGTAATATGATTCGTAAACTGAAACTAAAAAAATCAAACGACCTGTTTATTCTTTTGCGCGATTGTTTTTCCCATTAACATATTTCAACAAACCATCTACTCCTACACCCTTCCGGCATCACTCCGCCTTTGCCGGGAGAGTGTGCTCTCCATGAAAAAATGTCTTCTTCGTTTTAAGTTCCCTGCTGTACATATTGTACCTCCGGCTTTGCAACCTTACTGCCGATCACAAATGCGGCTCCAATAAGAAACAAATTTTTCACAATATATTGCCCCTCCAGGGTGAGTCCGAAGGGAATTGAGTCAAAACAAATCTCCGGTAAAACAACCAGGGGCAGGAAAGTTCCCGGTAGCTCTATGAGTAAAAGAAGCAAAGCAACCCTTAGTAAAGGTCTGTAAAGGAGGCCAATGCCTATGGCCACTTCCCAGCACCCAAGAACAAATAAAACGATCTCCGGAGGAAAAAAATAAACTGTATTTCGTATCAACTCCGCCTCAGGGCTCATCCCTAAAGGCTTTAAGAGGCCGAACCAGATGAAAATTAGCGCAAGAGACATTCGCATCATGCCTTGACAGTATTTATCCATCCAGGCAGAAATTTGGTTATCCATAGAAGCCATATAAGTATTCATCCCCTTCCTCCTTTAAAAGTTTGTCATTAAACCTAGATATTTAAATAGACTTTATCCATTATTGCAGTCGAGTGACGCAAGGCATAAGCGAGTTTACACTCGTAATGGTTGAATTTCTTTTCCTGTCTTTTACGAAGAATCGAACAAAATTCCTTATCGCTGAAAATTGGATCATTTTGTTTAGCCAGATAGACCAGACAATCGACACAGATATGAAATGAACTGGCATCATCATCCTTCACCATCTCCCAGCAGTTCTTTTCCCTAACTCCCTGAGAAGGACATTTGTGTTTGCTGTTACACTGGATAATTTCCCAACATGGCAATTCAGATTGCTTAGACATAATTTCCTCAATTTATTCTTTAAAAATGTAAAGCCTTACCCCTTTTCAATACTCTTATCTTTTGATTTGATATAAAGGAGTACATGATTCCACAAAACAAGTAAAATTTATAAAAATCATGTTTAGAATTGATTATACTAATACACGAAGTTAATTATACAATCTGATCCCAGAATACCCGTTAGGCATTTAAGAACAAAAAGGTACATTATCATAGAGTTCGGTAGCCCCATCCCAAACCCGATGGATCATCTTTTGAATC
>DAOVZA010000209.1 GCA_030635405.1 Desulfocapsa sp. | reverse complement strand
ATGATCCAGATAGGTGTATAATCAGTCTTTTCACCGCGACAAGCTTTCAAAAATGTATCATTCATATGGGCTTAAAAGCTTCATCAGCACCCCATCTTCTTTCGTTTGAGTCTTTTCGTATAGCTTTACTATTACGAAAAGACTCAAACAAAAGAACCTGAAGCACTGCTAA
The DNA here is from genome assembly GCA_030635405.1 of Desulfocapsa sp. The sequence continues at coordinate 4,719 of DAOVZA010000209.1, read as the reverse complement.
ACCTTTTCCTTTTTATTTAGTTTTCTTCTTTGTCCCTTAGTTTTCTGGGGATATAGTTACAGAACGGTTCTTGGGCCAGATAATCGCCAGTCATGGCATAGGCACGAGCCCTGCAGCCACCACAGACATTCACATACTCGCAGGATCCACAGTTGTCTTTATAGCCTTTGAAATCACGCATCTCAGCAAAGAGTTTGGAGTCTTCCCACACCTCTTTAAACGATTGTTTGTAAAGGTTACCAGCAGCTTTTGGAAAATAACTGCAGGGAAGCACGTCGAGATCAACATCGATCAAGCAGATAAGCTGTCCCGCAAGGCATCCCTTAGATCCACCTGTGGAAAACTTCAGGTTGCGTCGTTTAAAAGAACTGCCTTCTTCTTTGGCCTTTTCACGAACGATCCGATAATAATGCGGAGCACAGGTGGGGCGGGTCAGTAGCTCGTCATCGTTCTTTTCTATTTCATAGTGCCATTCAAGAATTTCATCATACAAATCGATGGGAATGAGTTCTTCCATGATATCTTCGCCGCGTCCCGTGGGTACGATCATAAACATATACCAGGCAGTAGCTCCGAGGCTTTTGACAAGTTTATAGATCTCGGGAATTTCTTTTCGATTGCGAATGGTAAAAGAAGAGTTAATCAGGAAGGGAATACCATGCTTGTTAAAGAGTTTAATGGTATTCATGGTGCCATCAAATGCACCCTTCTGATTACGGAAATCATCGTGGGTCTCGGCTTTTGCACCATCAAGACTGAGCGATACCATTTTGATGTCAGCATCAATGATTTTCTTGCAGATATCATCGTTTACAAGGGTGCCATTGGTCGCAAGACACATGCGCAGTCCCTTAGATCCGCCATATTTAGCAATATCAAAAACATCTTCGCGTAAAAGTGGTTCTCCGCCTGATAGAACAATAACGGGAGATGAGTATGACGCGATATCATCGATCACCCGTTTTGCCTCATCAAAGGAAAAATCAGGGTGTCCATCTATTGCAAGTTCCGATGAGGATCTGCAGTGTACGCATTTAAGGTTACAACGCCTGGTGATCTCCCAGGCAATCCATTTAGGTTCAAATTCCATTGTTTTGTTCTCCACACAGTAAAAAACGGAAATGATAGCGGATACTATATTGTCTTTTTATCCAAGATGAAAGGCAAAAAGAGGAGTTATGGCCACTTGACAAGGAAATAGTGCTACTTATTGTTGTGGCATTACAAACGAAAATATATTTGCCTGAATGAAGTAAAGACAGGCTTTTTAGTCTGAATTTACCTCTACAATAAATGGAGAAATTGGTGAGCGAAGAAAAAAATCAGGAAGAAGTCGTGGAAGATGCGGAGACCATCGAAACCATCACTGAAGAGATGCCAAAGGTGGAAGGGATTGTCGAAGAGGATTCGCTGGAAAAACAGCTGGCTGACGCGCTTGCTGAGGCAGCTGATCAGAAAGATCAGAAAATGCGAGTCGCCGCTGAATTCGAGAATTATAAAAAACGAATGATACGGGACAAGGCCACGGCTATAAAGTATGCCGGTGAGCCGATTTGTAGAGAAATACTTGGTACCGTTGATAACCTTGAACGGGCAATTGCTCAAGGCGATGTTGAAGGTATTGATGCTGAGCAGGAGTTGTCAAATCTTCTTGAGGGAGTGCAGTTGACTCTGAAAAGTCTTCTCAGCACCCTTGAAAAGTTTGAAGTAACTCCCATTGAAAGTGTGGGCGTAGCCTTTGATCCAACAAATCATGAAGCCTTGACCATGGAGCCAAGCGATACGGTTCCTGAGAATCATATTTTAACTGAGTTTGAAAAGGGCTATCAATACAAAGATCGTTTGCTTCGTGCTGCTAAAGTGATTGTTTCCTCGGGTGAAAACGAGTAGCTGGAGTGGCAATTAATTTGTCTGGCATCAATCAGTTGCTTGACAAAAGTAAGATAATGACCACTGTAGCAAGTGTTATACCGATTAATAAAATTTGTTAAAAAAAATAAAAAAACCGAAAAAAAGAAGATACCGTCTGGTTACCTAGAGACGGTTTCATGTTTCGATATAAGGAGAGAATATTATGGGAAAGATAATTGGAATTGACCTGGGAACCACAAATTCCTGTGTGGCGGTAATGGAGGGTGGTGATCCCACCGTTATTACCAACGTTGAAGGAAATCGTACAACACCATCCATCGTTGCTTTTGCAGATAACGAAGAGCGTCTGGTAGGACAGGTTGCAAAGCGTCAGGCTGTAACCAATCCTGAGCGTACCCTGTATGCAATTAAGCGTCTTATCGGTCGTAATTTTAAGGATGCTGAAGTACAGAAATCTGTTGAAATCAGCCCTTTTAAAATTGTTGAAGGAAAGGCTGGCAGTGCAGCCATTGAAGTTGAGGGTAAAACCTATACTCCTGCTGAAATTTCAGCCATGATTCTTGGCAAAATGAAACAGACAGCTGAAGAATACCTTGGCGAAGAAGTAACTGATGCTGTTGTTACCGTACCTGCTTACTTTAATGATGCTCAGCGTCAGGCAACCAAGGATGCCGGTAAAATCGCAGGTCTTAATGTACAGCGTATTATCAACGAGCCAACTGCTGCAGCACTTGCCTATGGGCTTGATAAAAAAGGCGAAGAAAAAATCGCAGTATTTGATCTTGGTGGTGGTACATTTGATGTTTCCATCCTTGAGATTGGCGATGGTGTTTTTGAAGTAAAATCAACCAACGGCGATACATTCCTTGGTGGTGAAGATTTCGATATGCGCATCGTAAACTGGCTCGCAGATGAGTTCAAACGTGAGCAGGGAATTGATCTTCGTACCGATAAAATGGCTCTTCAGCGTTTGAAAGAAGAGGGTGAAAAGGCTAAAATGGAGCTTTCCACCACCACAGAGACTGAGATTAATCTGCCATTTATTACTGCAGATGCATCTGGCCCTAAACATCTGAATATCAAACTGAGCCGTGCTAAATACGAAGCTCTGGTTGAAGATCTTGTTGATCGTACCGTTGGCCCATGTATGACTGCTTTAAAAGATGCGGGTCTCTCAGCATCTGATATCGATGAGGTAATCCTTGTCGGTGGTATGAGCAGAATGCCTAAAGTTCAGGAGAAAGTAAAAGAAATTTTTGGCAAAGATCCCCATAAAGGTGTGAATCCTGATGAAGTTGTGGCCATTGGTGCTGCCATTCAGGGTGGTGTTCTTCAGGGCGATGTGAAAGATGTACTGCTACTCGATGTTACACCTCTGTCACTTGGTATTGAAACTCTTGGTGGCGTAACCACTAAACTGATTGAGAAAAACACCACGGTTCCTACTAAAAAGAGCCAGGTATTCTCAACAGCTGCTGATAACCAGCCTGCGGTTTCCATCCACGTACTTCAGGGTGAACGTGAGATGGCTCAGGATAACAAAACCATCGGTCGTTTTGAGCTTACTGATATTCCACCTTCTCCACGTGGTGTACCTCAGATTGAAGTCTCCTTTGATCTTGATGCCAATGGTATCTTGAATGTTTCAGCTAAGGACATGGGAACAAACAAAGAGCAGTCAATCCGTATTACTGCATCTTCTGGTCTGTCTGAAGAAGAGATCGAGAAGATGAAACAGGATGCTGAGGAACATGCTGAAGAAGATAAGAAACGTAAAGAACTGGTCGATGCCCGCAATAATGCTGATGGTCTTATGCATGCTTCTGAAAAATCACTGAAAGATCTTGGTGATAAAGTGGATGCTGAAACCAAGGGCAATGTGGAAACAGAGATTGAAAACGTTAAAAAAGTTATTGAAGGTGATGATACCGACGCCATCAATGCTGCTATCGAGGAGCTGACCAAGGCCTCTCATAAACTTGCTGAAATCATGTATTCTCAGGCTTCTCAAGAAAGTCCAGATGGTGCCGGTGCAGCAGGTGCTGAAGAAGCGCCACAGGATGACGATGTTGTTGACGCTGACTTTGAAGAAGTTAAGGAAGACGACAAAAAGTAATTCTGTTTTAGGACGTTCTATCTGTTAAATCAGGTAGGGACTTGAAAGGGGGAATCCGATGAATATCGGATTCCCCCTTTTTTTTCGTTTTCACCTGTTGTAGTATGCCGCAAATCACAGATGAGCAAGGGACAGAAGTTCCCGAACTGCAAACCAAAAATATCAACCCAAATCAAAATCATAGAATAATGAAAATTTTATCAGGTATTCAACCTTCGGGTCAGCTGCACATCGGTAATTACTTTGGAATGATGAAGACCATGATCGCTAATATGGAGAATTCAGATCTCTATGTGTTTATTGTCGACCTTCATGCTCTTACATCCGTTCATGATAGAGACAGACTTGCCACGGGAACTCTTGAAGCGGCTGCCGATTTTCTGGCACTTGGACTTGATCCTGAAAAATGTACGTTTTGGGCACAGTCTGATGTCCCTGAAGTGTGTGAACTTGCCTGGATACTGTCCACTCTTACCCCCATGGGGTTGATGGAGCGTTGTCATTCCTATAAGGACAAGGTTGCTAAAGGAATTGATGCTAGCCATGGTCTTTTTTCATATCCTGTGCTGATGGCTGCGGACATCCTTCTTTATCAGGCTGATCGAGTGCCTGTTGGCAAGGATCAGAAACAACATCTTGAAGTTGCACGAGATATTGCCCAGAAATTTAATAATACCTTTGGCGAAACCTTTACTGTGCCAGAACCGTTTATCGGTGAAACCACAGCTACT
>DAOVZA010000218.1 GCA_030635405.1 Desulfocapsa sp. | reverse complement strand
ATATTCTAGCTGAAGCAGGCAAGGTTCAAGCGACGTCCTATTGGTCTCTTACAGATGAACGAAAGGCTGGTTTCTATGCTAGTGACCCCATAATGAATCAAAAAACCTTTTTTTTCCATTTGAAATCAAATCCTATCAAAGATTGGAGGGTTTTAGGTGATCTGAGAGGCTACAGAATAGGTGTAACAGATGGATATAGCTATAGTGAAGAATTTTGGGAAGCAGAAAAAAAAGAAGGCTTAGAATTTCACAGAACAACCTCAGATATTCAGAATTTTCAGAAGCTTCTATCGAAACGAATTGATATTTTACCATCTGGTTTAATTGCTGCAGAAAATATACTTCGCAATTTGGATAAAGGCCAATCACAATTAATTACATATCATCCTAAAGCGTTAACCGAAAACCCTGGACACTTATTATTTCCTAAAAAGAACAGTAACTCTGAACAACTTGCAGCTATTTTAAATCAAGGGTTAATTAAAATAAAAGCTAAAGGCTTGTATGATAAATACATGAATGCTTTACATGCCGGAAAATACGATAAATGAAATATAAGCCTGAAAAAGAGTAAAGAGTATGAAATTCTTAAATTTTATCCTTGGAGCGACTCGGTTATTTCTGCATTAAGATAGCCATCTCGAAGGTGTGAATGTCTCGTTGATCCTCGAACCATAGATGTCTCCTATATTGCAACCCCACACCTTTGTTGAAAACGAAGAAAACTTCATTTTAGTTTCCTGCGACCCATCTTTGATGGTGTCTACACTATATGCTTAATAAATATCCCCTCTAAGTGACAGTAGTTAACAAGAATTCTGGTAACATTTTCCTGCCTGTGTATTAGGCAGGAGTCCTCTTGGGGTATTTGCACGATACGTGAGGGGGCTCCTTACCTTTCCATCACTTATCTTGCACAATTTGGATCTTTATTCCATCATCTATTGTGATCACTCTCAGTATATGCCGCAGCTGAGCTCGCAGGAGATTGAAGAACTTAACAGACTTGGTCATTAATCAACGTCAGATATTGAAGCATGAGCAACAAGCAACAAACAGAAGGCTACTGTATCTTTCTGATACAAACCTTACAGGAGAGAGGAAAAGAGCCAAATAGAGGTGTGCGGTGGCAATATTTACCACCTCCGGACGGGGTGTGGGTTAAGATGTTTCCCGATTATACATATCAGCACAATATACGTAACAAATTTTCAACCTGCCAAAGTCAACATATTTCCTCAGTCTGAATTGATAGAAAATATCTTTACTTTTAAAATTAAGGCTTCAGAGCGATTTACAGAGAAATCAACCTGAGGTCACTTGAATACGTTCAGAGCTTGAGCATGGTAATATTAGCCGCTCTTAACTTCATGTTCACTTTTTCAGTATCTCCTCAGTTTTATAACTGCTGAATATTCAGAACACAAAGGAAACCGTCCTTTATCGCACGCCTGATCTTTCGGCAAGCCAGATCATATGCCGACTACCACCTTTACGCCCCCGTGCCCGAACCTTGACCTCTTCCACTGAAAACCCTGCCTGGCGCAGCAGTCTGGAGAAAGCAGGATCAGGGCTGGCCGACCAGACAGCGAGAATACCCGAGGACTTTAAAGCCGCATGAGCAGCTTTTAATCCGGCCCGGCTGTACAACCAATCATTGTCACTGCGGGTCAAACCATCGGGGCCATTGTCCACATCCAGCACAATGGCATTGTAAGTATGCTGTTCCGCTTTTAACAGGAGAGCAACATCAATCTCCTTAACCAGAATACGACGATCTTCCAAAGGACACCCAGCAAGATGAGCAAGGGGCCCTTGATTCCACAAAACCACTGCGGGAACCAGTTCAGCCACCACAACCTGAGCCTGAGGGCCGAGATTTTCCAGAGCCGCTGCTACAGTATATCCCATCCCCAGCCCACCAATCAAAACCTTGGGAGAAGAATGTTTACCCAGTCTTTCACATACAAGTTCGGCGAGGGCATCTTCTGAGCCATGGACACGGCTGTTCATCAACTCACAGCCATCCACCCGTATGGAAAATTCTGTGTCACGTCTATATAAATACAGAGTCTCAGAACCTCCTGGTACAGGAGTACTATCGAGCAGTTCCCAAGGAATCATTCTAACACCAATTGTTTTAACACGTTCAACTGCACACTTTTTGGGCGTACTTTAATGCCATAGGGATGATGTGGGAATTTTGTCAGAATATTTCTCATGACACCTTCTGTCAGTTTTCCGGATTACTGATTCTGTTTTAAAACGATGGAAACCTGAAATCTAATTTTGATATTACTGCGATTCGTGCCATTCATAATTTTTAATACTTTGATTATTTTGTGGAGCAGAAGCATTAGCGTTTGCTGAAAATCTTCAAAAGAACTCAAGGACAATTGATAGAAGATATGTTGACTCGTGTCTCAGACGATAAAGGGAGATATATTTACTTTCGTTATGCTCAACATAATATACATATGGTGACCCCACTTCTCACGAATTAAAAATTAAGTAAGGTGTCTCTGGAACTCGATGCACCTCCTTTTTTAGATCACTCCTTCCGCTTACGACTAAGATACATTATCACATAAATGGTGATCAGTAGGGGATATATATACAAGCCTTCTATAAAGCGGCCTTGGTAAAAAAGGTACATACTAAACAGCAGACTTAAGATTAACAATAACAGCAAAATTATGGCTAATAGTCGGTTCATGGGAACTCCTTCGGTGTTCCAAGAGTATGTAAATGGGCTAAGTCGGTGGGAATGGCCACCCACCATCCTTGTGAACATCGACCCTTCTTAAGTCATATCCCCTGTCAATTATTGTGCTGAAACCTTCACAGTCTATATACGTAATAACCGCTTTAGCGACAAATAAGAGCACTCAAGGCTGAGACAGCCAGTGCTGAATTCTTGATTTTCTGAACTCTGCCCAACTTGATGAATCTGTAAACGTAAGGTAAGGTTTCTTTTAATCTGTATTGTCAGATCAAGTCTAAATATCTACATATAATTTCATACAGAAGCTTGTGAAGTGACACAGACTATCTGCCTTCCAGCAATTGTTTCTCAACTTCCGGCCCCACCTTTCTCCAGTTAACACAGGGTTTATTGAAGGTGGCCGGATGAACGAGTGGACAACCAAACGCAGCATCGTCAATATACAAATTACCGTATGCCTTTGGGCTAGTCGTCCATGATGACTGGTCGGGATTATGATTAACACCAAACAGTGGAATATCATTGTCAGCAAAATATTGAACGGCATCCTGCAAAAGATCCTGACCATCTTCGCCATCAGAACGCATGGTGAACAGGATTAATTTTGCACCAAGTTCAGCCCAACGCTGTAACCAGGTTACCGCCAGTGGAACGGGATCACCGACATATGGATAACGATGATCAACAACCGTTCCGTCAAAATCTACACATATATACATTTCTTACTTCCAATATTCAAAAAGTTCTTTGATACCTTTTTCAGCAAGGGTTGTCATTGCCGAAAATGACTCGGAACTAAAAGGTGCTCCCTCTGCTGTGGATTGAATTTCAATCCAGCGGCCATCACCACTCATAACAAAGTTTGCATCAACTTCTGCTCTTGAATCTTCTGAATAATCAAGATCCAGACAGGCTTCCCCGTCTATAATGCCAACAGAAATTGCCGCAACAGGCAGTATTTCTGGCATTTTATCAAGTTTGCCACCATCAACAAGCTTTTGAAGTGCATGGCGTAAAGCTAATGCTCCACCGGTAATCGAAGCAGTACGTGTTCCACCGTCGGCGTTTAACACATCACAATCCACTCGTAAAGTTCGCTCACCAATGGTGTTAAGATCAACCATCATACGCAAACTGCGCCCGATGAGACGTTGGATTTCATAGGTTCTTCCAGAGCGCCCGCCAATTTCACGTCTATAGCGTGAGTCTGTGGCACAGGGCAGCATTCCATATTCCGCTGTTATCCAACCCTTTCCAGTTCCTTTTAAAAATGGAGGTACTTTTTCTTCAATACTTATTCCGCAAATCACGTGGGTTCCACCCATGCGAATAAGAAGAGAAGCATCGGCTCCCGGCTGAAAATCCCAGACGAGTGACACATCACGCAGGCTATCTAACTTTCTATCTTGAAAACGACTCATATTTCTCTCTTATCTATTACACGTTGGCCTTTACCTTCAAAGCGTTCAAGGGTTTTTTCTTCAACAAGTTTTACAGCTACTCCGATTCCAAGTTCTGAGCTCAATTGTTTACGAATAGTATCGATCAATTCACGCTGTTTGCTCATCTGATCTGAAAAGAGTGACTCTTTTACTTCCACCATCACAGTTGCTTTATCCTGATGATTTTCTCTTTCGACAATGATTCTATAATGAGGTTCCGTTCCATCAATATCAAAGAGAACCGATTCAATCTGGGTTGGGAATACATTCACACCCTTAATGATTAACATATCATCGGTACGTCCGAGAATACGGTTCATTCGTTTAAATGTACGGCCACAAGGGCAGTTTCCTGGCATAAAACGGGTAAGATCACGAGTTCTGTAACGAATCATGGGAAAGGCTTCTTTGGTGAGAGTTGTAATAACAAGCTCGCCTACCTCGCCAGGTTCGACAGGTTCCAGAGTTTCCGGATCAAGGATCTCAACATAAAAATGATCTTCGCTAATATGAAGACCGTTACATT
>DAOVZA010000202.1 GCA_030635405.1 Desulfocapsa sp. | reverse complement strand
GAGGTGTGATAACTTCAAAATAGGGCTCCATCTTCTGATCTCGCACCCATTTCCACATATCCACCAGCTCATCAAAATTTGGCTGACAGATAATCGTTGAGAGAGCAAGGAACAGGTCTTGTGACGGATACCCTGCATCTTTTAAATTAGCAAAAGCTGTCTGAATAATATCATAAGCACCTTCTCTTCCTGCAAGTTTATCCTGCACCTCTTTTTTCATAGAGTTCAGCTTTAAGACCACACGAACCCGCAATTTGGCCAGAAGTGCTGCAAGTTCCTTATCCACTCCTGTTCCATTGGTGAACATTTCGATTTCAAAACCATGATCACCCAGAAACTTGAGCATTTCTGGAAGGTGTGGGTAGATACTTGGTTCGCCGCCCAGAATAATGATTTTCCTGGCCCCAAGAGCTTTAGCCTGCAAAAGAACATCCTTCATTTCATCTCTGCTCAGCTCTCCCTTACACTCTTGTTTCTCGGGCACATAACAGTATGAGCAGCGGAAGTTACAAATACGACTAAACTCTATTTCCATGGACAGCAGCCGATCTTCGGCAACCGCATTTTTTATTTCTTCTTCTGTAAACTCAAGATTATATAACTGCATATCACTTTACATTTAGTATTCTTCAAGATCATTGAAAGTATTCATTCGTTCCAGACGTTCTATTTCTTGTTTATAACGTCCCTTCCATCCATATTTTTTCATTATCCGACGATAGCGCAGTTTCAAAAACGGTTTAAATGCAAAGAGCCAGATCCATGTCCAGAGTTTGCCCTGTTTTTTCACAGCATTGGGAGGCTTCCACCAGCCAAGTACAACCTGTCGTTGATACCAGAAATGATACTGTAATGCATCGGAGTCAAGAAAGTTAGTCCGAACATTCGCCCACAGTCCATTATATTTTTTCAGATCTGTTTTATTGGTGATCAAACCCTGAGCCATAAGATTATCCCGCATCCCGGTTTTTGGATAGGGCGTAATAATCTGACAGTATGCTGCATCAGCACCGATTTCTTTAAAAAACTCATAGTTTTCAGCAATGGATTCTTCATCATCTTCAGGGAACCCAAAGATAAGACCACCAATCACCATCATGCCATGTTTATGACAATTTCTGATGGCCTGTTTGGAGGCAGCTACAATATCACCCTTACCAGCAATACTAAGATTCTTTTTAGATCCATTTTCTATACCTAAAAACACAGAACAAAAACCAGCCGCGGCCATCTTTTTGACCATATCTTCACGCATTGACATGGTGATACAATCTGCCTGCACAAAGAGCTTCAGCTTTTTGTAATCCTTTGCGATAATGGCATCACAGAGCTCCATCACCCGAGTCGGATTAAGAACCATGTTATCGTCTGTTATGAAAATAGAGCGAACCTTTCGATTATAATAGATGTCATCAATATCAGAAAGAACACGGTCGATGGAATACATGCGAAATGTTCGCCCGTACATATTCTTCATACTGCAAAAATTACATGATCGTGTACAGCCTCGCGACGTTTCTAAAGTCTCAATACTGGCGTTCATAAGATGATAGCCCCAAGTCAGTCTGCGCTTATCACGTATGGGAAGTTTGATAGTATTAAGATCAAGATTTCCTGCTCGTTCGTTATGAATAAAAATCCCGTTATCTTCATCCCGAAAAGAAAGCGATGGAATATTTATTAAATCATCCTGCCCAACCAAAGCATTCACAAGACGACGGCACGCCTCCTCTCCTTCGCCTCTTACTATAAAATCAATCCATTGAGATTCTGTGGATTCTGCAATTTCCTCAGCCATTAAAGTGGCGTGATAACCACCAATGACTATTCTAACCTCTGGCCGCAGTTCTTTGATAAGGTGAGCAATTTTAATGCAGGTATCGTATTGCCAGGCCATGGCTGACAGTCCGACAATATCGGGTTTTATTTTTCCTATAACTTTTGTGAGATATTTCTTTACTGAACGGCGCTTACGAATGAGATCCACTAAGAAGACATCATGCTCTGAATCGATATTTCCGCCAATACTTGCAATACCAAGATTTGGTATATGAACCGCTGCCTCATGAACAAGTACCGGTACTACATCGGGCATTGAGACGAGTAAAACTTTCATTGGTTGCCTCTATTCTCATAGATCTGCCGCACCTCTTTTTCAAGTGTAGTAGCTGATATTGCACCAGAACCAATCTTTGGAGTAAGACACCCGATTATTTTCAGCCTGATTGTATTATGCAATCTTGAATTAAAAAAGAACTTTCCCGGCGTAAAAAGCTTATCTGTATTGCTGAGACTCAACACATAAATAGGGCATCTATGCATACGGGCAATCTTGAAGACCCCTTTGTGAAACTCTCCCAGGACCTTACTGCAATTTCTAGTTCCCTCGGGAAATACAAAAAGATTTCCTCCATTTGCCAGGTAATCGCCCATGTTTTCCATCTGCTCTATCATTCTTTTAGCATGCTGTCCTTCAGAAGATGCCGGCAGGTAACCAGAGATTTTCAAGAGCCAGCCAAAGACAGGTGCCTTAAAAAAAATCGTCTTCACAATGGTTTTATTTTGAGAGAGAAGAGAGATAAGAAGGAGTGGATCAAGATAAGAAAGATGATTACAGACTATAATCGATCCATTGATATCTGATATTTGTTGATCAATATCCCATTTATGTCGGGGCGCCAAGGTGCGGAGCAGCCAGAGAAATCCTTTGAAAAACTGATGGTCAAGATACTGAAAAGATCGTTCCCGATCCTTTGCAAAGAAAAAGGCTGCCGTATAAAAGAAGGAAAAGAAAAACAGAAAGGCAAAAATAAAATAACTCCAGCAGAGCATGGTTACAATAAAATCACTTACCCTGTTCATGAGTTATACCCGAATTAACCCTGTCCGTCGGTGATAAGCAGACAGGTGTTCACCCCTCCGAAGGCAAAATTTTGAATAGCCGCTGTGTGAATCTGAGTTTCTGTTATTTCACGGACGTGACGTAACATGGCACAGCGTTCATCGACGTTTTCAAGATTAAGCGTTGGCGCAAGGAAGCCTTCTTCCATCATGTAAAGGCTCAGGATAAGTTCAATGGCACCACAGGTTCCCATGGTGTGCCCCATATAACTTTTAAGACCTGTCACGTAAGGTTTGTCGCCATACACTTCTGCGATAGCTTGCGACTCTATCACATCACCCATCTTTGTGGCTGTGGCATGAGCTGAGATGAAATCAACGTCCTCAGGTTTTATATCGGCTTCTTTTAGTGCCAATCGAAGAGTAGTCGTTATGCCGTCAAGATTAGGAAGGATAAGATCTCCACCATTATTGTTACAGGCAAAGCCAATCACCTCACCGAGTATCACAGCTCCACGTGCTTTGGCATGCTCGTACTCTTCAAGAAGAATGGCAGCGCCACCCTCTCCCACAACCAGTCCGTCACGGTTCACATCAAAGGGACGGGGAGTACATTCGGGAGTATCGTTATAGTCAACTGAGCAGGCAAGCAAATTATCAAAAACAGCCACCGTTGTGGTGTCGTACTCATCGGCGCCTCCTGCAATCATCGCATCCTGCATCCCGTATTTTACCATTTCGTAGGCAAAACCGATGGATTGACTCGATGTGGTGCAGGCGGTGGAAGAAGCGACCACACGACCGGTAATACCAAACATTCTGGTGATATTTACTGCGGTGGTATGCACCATGGATTTAAGATAATCAACGGCGCCAATGGAGGAGAACTTTGATTTATCTTCATTGAAGAACGTCTTGTAGATATTACGCTGTATTGTAGGACTGCCATGGGTGGAACTGAACGATACCCCCAGACGACCGGAACGAATAAATTCCTGATCAAGCCCGGACTCAGCCAGCACATCACCTGCAACCTTACAAGCGTAATAGGCGACAGGCCCCATGGTTTTGGTGTGTTTACGGGCAAAACCGAAATCAATTGGGTAATCGACGGTACCAAACACCTTGGAATGGATGCGCTCTGTCAGCAGGCCATCATCACGAAGAGGCTTAACACCGGATTTGCCCTTTCGCAGACTCTCCACAATGTCTTCTTTACCGTAACCAATTGGGGTAATGGCAGAGCAGGCAGTTATAACAACTCGTCTTGTCATGAAACGATTACCAATCAGTCTTTATGGGCACGTTGAATTGTTTCGATGTAATCAAGGATGTCGTTGATGGTTCGGATACTCATCGCCTTTTCTTTTTCTTTTCGTGATATCTGATAACCGAGCATTTCTTCGATCTTGGCTAGCAATTCAATGGCATCAATACTGTCAAAGCCATGATCATCACGAAGATTATCAGTTAGCCCCGGGTTCTCAAACTCAAACTCATCCACTAATATAGTTACAATTGCTTTCTGCAATTCTTCTCTTGTCATATCTTTGTATAGCTAAAGTGTAATTTATTTTAAGGGACTTAACGATATTTTATCACCTAATACTACACAGTTTCCAAATAAAATGAAAAGGAAAATAGACGAACCGGCCAAGCCTGTACAGTAAGATAATGCAGGAATTCCAGAAATACTTATCAGGTGGACAGTGGGCGCAAAGAAATAACGACAGACAATATTTATTGACCCGTCATCATCAATGAAACATCAATACCCTCCAATTCTCCAGTGAGCTGTTTAAAATGAATTAAAGTGGTGACATATTCATATCTGGCATTCTGATGTTTATTTCTAACAATAAAGAAATCTCTTTGCATTGCACATCAAGCAAATCGAGCATAGGCTGCAATCCTTCCTTAAAATTAGCCTCTCCTGTTCTTCCGAGTATTGAACTCCTGAGCTGTTTTTCCTGCAATCAGCTGAAGACTTTCTGAAATAGTTGTTTCCGCTGTATCTACGACAAGCAAGTGGATATGATTTGATATAACTATGTAATTCAGGACACATAACCCATATCGTTTTTTGGCTTCGAACAACCAGTAAAACCAACGCTTTCTGTCTCTC
>DAOVZA010000071.1 GCA_030635405.1 Desulfocapsa sp. | reverse complement strand
TCACTGAGGTTATGAATGGTTTAATTGCCATGGTGGATAATGCTAATATTACGGTTCATGAGTTGATTAATATTATTACTGGCCCTGATTTTCCTAAGGGTGCTTTTATTTGTGGTCGTGCAGGAATCCGTGAAGCATATGAAACTGGTCGTGGAAGTGTTCTTATGCGTTCACGAACCCATGTTGAGAATATAAAGGGCAGTAAGCGTGAAGCTATTATAGTTACGGAGATTCCCTATCAGCAAAATAAAGCAACACTTGTCACAAAAATAGCGCTTCTAGTAAAAGATAAAAGAATAAATGCAATATCAGAAGTTCGCGATGAATCTGATCGTCATGGTGAGCGAATAGTTATTGAACTCAAAAAAGATGAAATAGCAGAAGTTGTTATTAATCAGCTCTACAAGATGACACCACTACAGAGATCCTTTGGTATTATCTTCCTTGCAATTGTAAATAATAAACCAGAAGTTCTTAATTTAAAGCAGATACTTGAGTATTTCATCCTTCACAGGAAGGTTGTTGTATACCGCCGTACTGCCTTTGAACTGCGAAAGGCTGAAGAAAAAGCCCATCTTCTGGAAGGCCTGAAGATAGCCATTACCAATCTTGATGAAGTTGTCGAACTCATAAAAGCTTCAGCAAATCCAGCAGCTGCAAAAGCCGAATTAATTACTCGATTTGATCTTTCAGAAATTCAGGCGCAATCTATTCTTGATATGCGTTTGCAGCGTCTTACCGGTCTTGAGCGTGATAAAATCGTTCGTGATTATGAAGAAATAATGACAGAAATTGTAAGGCTTAGGGGAATTCTCGGTGATGAAGTACTGGTTATGAAAATCATCCGTGATGAATTTACTGAAATTAAAGATGCTTATGGTGATGAAAGACGAACCGAAATAATTGATGCCGTTGATGAAATTCTTCCAGAAGATATGATAACTCAGGAAGATATGGCTGTTACGGTTACTCATACAGGATATATCAAACGTAATCCTGTAAGTATTTACAGATCACAAAGACGTGGTGGTAAAGGAGTTTTTGGTGTTAAGAACGTTGAGGAGGATTTTGTTTCAAACCTCTACGTTGCATCTACTCACGATACCTTCCTCTTTTTCACTAATTTTGGAAAAATATTTTGGCGAAAAGTTTATCAATTGCCACTTGCTGGACGCACAGCAAGAGGTAAGGCGGTGGTTAATCTTCTGAATCTTGCAGAGGATGAAAAAGTGGCAGCTATTTTACCAGTTGCTGATCTTCAAAATGAAAAGAGTAATAAAACAATCCTTATGGTTACTCGTCTTGGAAGGGTGAAAAAGACGAGCTTACAGGAATTTATTAAGCCTCTGAAACGTGGCAAAAAGGCTCTTACCATCAACGAAGATGATGAAATTATTTCAGCTCATATTCTTACTGGCGATGATACCATATTCCTTCTTTCAAAAAATGGAGCATCCATTCACTTCCATGAAGATGATGTTCGTACCATGGGAAGAACGGCAGCTGGTGTTCGTGGTATTCGTTTAAAAGAAAATGATTTTGTTGTTGGATCAATTGTTATTGATTCTGACTCTTCTATTCTGACAGTAACTGAAAACGGCTATGGAAAGAGAAGTCCAGTTGCTGATTATCGTGTACAACGTCGTGGCGGCCTCGGTATTATGGCCATTAAGGCAAGTGAGCGAAATGGTGCTGTTGTTGGTGCTATGCAGGTTGATGATGAATCTGAGGTCATGTTGATTGCTGATTCTGGTAAAATGATTCGGATGCCCATGGGTAATGTTCGAGTAATTGGTCGTACTACTCAGGGAGTTGGCCTTATCAATCTTGCAGGTAAGGAACGAGTTGTAGCAATGGATCTTGTAGCCCCTGAAGATGATTCTGATGATGATTTAGAGGAAGGACAGGAAGTAGAACAGAGTACAGATGAATAACCCGGAAGTAAATAAAGTTGCGGTTATTGGTGCAGGTTCCTGGGGAACTGCCATTGCAGGAGTTCTTGCTGCTAAAGGACAACGCACTGTACTCTGGGGTCACAATGAAGAACATGTGACCGCCCTAATAAATGAGAGGGAAAATAAAAAGTATCTTCCAGGTTTTGAATTTCCGGAATCCCTTACAATTGAAATAGATTTAAAAGAGGCAGCAACCGGGGCGGATGTTGTATGTATGGTTGTTCCATCTCATGGCTACCGAACTGTTTTTGAAAAGCTTATTCCCTATTTAAAAACGGGAGCAAGTATTGTTTCTGCAGTAAAAGGTATCGAAAACAGCACTCTTATGACCATGACTCAGGTTATGAAAGATGCACTTGGTAGTGCCTTGACCTCAAAAAACTTGACCCTTTCGGTTCTTTCAGGACCTTCATTTGCAAAAGAAGTTGCTCAAGGGTTACCAACATTGGTAACCATTGGTTGTGATGAGCTCAATCGGGCGCAATTCCTTCAAAATGTCTTAGTCAGTGAACGATTTCGTGTCTATGCTGCTCAAGATATGATTGGACTTGAAATAAGCGCAGCTCTAAAAAATATTGTGGCTATTGCTGCAGGAATAAGCGATGGTTTAGGTTTTGGATTAAACAGTAGAGCTGCTCTTATTACACGAGGACTTGCCGAGATAACCAGGATGGGTGTAGCAATGGGTGCTGATCCTGCTACGTTTGCTGGTCTTTCTGGAATTGGTGATCTGGTTTTGACATGTACGGGTGATCTCAGTCGAAACCGTACCGTAGGTTTGAAACTAGGAGAAGGAAAGAAGCTTTCAGAGATCCTTGGTGAAATGGAAATGGTGGCAGAAGGTGTAAAAACCACTCAATCAGCTCACGATCTGGTCTCAAAAATGGAAGTTGAGATGCCGATTCTGGAACAGGTTTATCAGATTCTTTATAAAGAAAAAGAATGTGCAACTGCGGTTGCAGACCTGCTCACACGAGAACTCAAGGTAGAGTAACTCTCTGGTAATCAGTTTTAATGCTTTCCTCTTAAACGTCGCGGAAGTTTGATATCATAGTTAAATATCAGGAAAGCTTTGAACTCTTCAAGACTTTCAAAACGTCCCTTTAAATAAGCAGTTTCATCTCCTCCGTTTAATTCTATCCTTTTCAGTTCAGAAGAAACCTCCTCTAAACGTCCGTCAATCAAATTGTATATATCTATCAGGTATGTGTGCGACATTTTTTTGTTAAAAATATTTTTGATTTTTAAGATCAATATTGGCTGTGAGATATTTTCTCATAGTAAAAAATTCAAATAACTGACCATCACAATAGAGTTCTCTCTCTTTGTTTTGTTCAAGCATAGCCTCCTTTTTACTCTTTTCCAGCAACAGGATTTTATCACTCAAATACTCATGAATTTCAATTGAAAAAATATGTGGCATTTATTTAAACCTGTCTCTTTGTTAGTATTTCATTATTAACTAAAACTACCTTAAATTAGTTATTTCCCTTGACCTAATATTACTTTGTGGTATAGCTTGAACACTGTCTTAATAGTAACCAATATCACCATTCAATAAAAGAATAATTTTTACTTAATGAGTTGGTAATTCTGTTTTAAGCAGAAGAATGAACCTGTTGAGTGTTTTCCATGTCTTTGTTGTGGCAGTTGTGTGTAAAAAGGGCTTTTTCAGACGAAAAGGCTAATCAGAAAAACTTCTTATGCTGGAGGTGGAGTGTGAAAAAGCTAGTAATTCTTGGTGCAGGGTGTGCAGGAACCATGGTGGCAAACAAGCTACGGAAAAAACTCGATAAGGATGAGTGGTCAATTACAATTATCGATAAAGACGATCAGCATGTTTATCAACCGGGATTGCTCTTCGTTCCTTTTGGCATATATAAAGCAGAAGATATTGTACGTAGCCGCAGTGAGTTTATTGCACGTGGTGTTAATTTTGTTATCGATGAAATTGTAGGGATAGATACAAAAGATCAGGTTGTTGAAACAACGGCAGGTAGTTATGAGTATGATAAAATAATTGTCTGTACAGGTGTCTCTTTGGCTCCGGAAGAAATCCCGGGTTTAATAGAAGGTTGGCAAAAAACGGCATTCGACTTTTATACCCTTGATGGTGCGGTTAACTTAAGTAAGGCACTTCGTGAGTTTAAATCCGGAAAGTTAGTTTTGAATATTGCTGAATTTCCATTTAAGTGTCCTGTTGCACCACTTGAATTTGTTTATCTTGCAGATGCATATTTCACAGAACGGGGTTATCGTGATGATATCGATATCCGGCTTGTTACACCTCTTCCTGGTGCATTCACAAAACCTAAGGCCAGCGCATTTTTCTCACAGCTCATAGAGCAGAAGAATATTAACATCACAGCGAGTTACGATCTTGCTGAAGTTGATTGTACTAATAAAAAAATCATTTCAGCAGCAGGGGATGAAATTGAATTTGATTTACTGGTATCCATTCCGCCAAATGTTGGAGCGCGGGTACTTGTGAAATCTGGTGTGGCTATGGATGAGATTGGTTATGTGAAAACTAACAACCACACTTTGAAAGCAGAAAATCACGAGAATATGTTTGTGCTCGGTGATACCACAACACTACCAACCTCAAAAGCAGGGTCTGTAGCCCACTTTTCTGCAGAAATTATGGTGGAGAATTTCATTAGAGAAATTAACGGGGAAGAACTCAAAGAAGACTTTGATGGCCATGCTAACTGTTTTATTGAGACTGGATATGATAAGGCGGCTCTCATTGATTTCAACTATGACTACGAACCGCTGCCAGGTAAATTCCCACTCCCAGGTTTAGGACCATTCTCACTTCTTGGTGAATCTAAAGCAAACCATTGGGGAAAAATGATGTTCAAATGGGTTTATTGGAACAAACTGGTAAGTGGTGAAGAGATGCCTCTTGAAGCACAGATGTCACTTGCTGGAAAAGTACAGGATTAAGGGAGGGTTTATGACCAATGAAGAAAAGATCCTTGCCAGACTCGATGAGCTTACCCTCGAGGTTCGGGAAGCAAAACAGGCGATAAGGCCTTATGTGGAATTGAAACAAGAGATGGCGCCGCTCATCAACGATATGGTGATCAGTGCCATAGGAAATCTGAGTGGTCTGGATCGTAGATTTGATCTTGAAGATGTTGGCGAGATGGTAGGGAAAACGCTGGTCTCAAGCCAGAATATTACAGAAGCTCTGAACTCGCTTAATAAATTCATGGAGTTCAAAAAAGACTTTGAACCCATGTCCAAAGATATATTCAAAGAGTTAGTGGAACAGCTTCAAAACACTTTGCAGGGGTTTGAACCTGAGAACCTGCAGGAATTACTCAAGCAGTTTATTACAAATATGGGGAACATGGCAGATGGGTTGAAAATGCTCGGTTCTCTCATGGAGATGAAAAGGGATGCGAGCGGGCTTTCAAAACTGGCTTTTAATGATGCTGTGGAACGCCTGGAATGCTTAAAACAGAGCGGTGTTTTTGAGGCATTTGAACAGGTTCTCGGTATTACTGAACGAGTTGGTGCTAAAATGAAAGATGTGGACTTTGGAAAAGTCGAACCAATACGTGGTGTTTTTGGCATGATGGCTGCGATGAGGCGCCCTGAGGTCCAGGAGGGTCTCGGAGTTCTTATTGAGCTTTCCACTGTTATGGGTGCTCTGAAGAGTGAACCGGCAGGTAGCGCCTGTGGTTCCAAGCAGGCTGCCTGATTGAAAGCTGTTTTAAATTACAGCCTGCTTTTATTTAAAGCAAATATGATAAAGAGATCGACAAAGTGTTTTAAAATTGTTCATATACTCATATTGTGAAGTTTATATTTCTATCTAAGGAGGAGAGAATATGAGTGGACACGGACATGGGCACGAAAAACCAGAAGAAGATCATTCAGTTTGTGTAAAAGTTGGAATTTTCTTTGTCATTGTTATTGTAGGGTTTTTTATAATTGGCATGATCAATTAGAAAAATCTGTAGTGAAAGATTTATAAAACCGTCGGAGGCTTGGGCTTCTGACGGTTTTTTTTGTTTTAAGGATTGAAAGGGTATGGCTAAGAAAAAGTTTTACGCAGTGGCAAGTGGTAAAAAAAATGGGATCTATACCTCTTGGTCTGAGGCTGAAGCTCAGGTTAAAGGCTTTGGTGGGGCTAAATATAAAGGGTTTGTGAGTCGCTCTGATGCAGAGGCATGGATGAAAAATCCTGAATATAACCAAAAGATAAAGAAAGAGAAAAGGGATACTTATCAACAGCCGGTAGCTTCTGGTGCAGAAATTGAAATCTATACCGATGGAGGCGCAATAAACAACCCTGGGCCTGGCGGCTACGGTGCCGTTCTTCTGGTAAACGGTGAATTGTCTGAGTTATTTGGAGGTTTTAAACACACCACAAACAATAGAATGGAGCTTATGGCCTGTATTAAAGGAATTGAGGCACTTCCAACTCGTTCAAAAACTGTCGCTCTTTTTTCAGATTCGAAGTACGTGGTAAATGGAATCAGCAAGGGGTGGGCAAAATCCTGGCGAAAACGGGGGTGGTTGAAGTCAGATGGAAAACCAGCTGTAAATTCAGATTTGTGGGCCATACTACTCGATATAATTGAGGGGCTTGCAATCACTTTCCACTGGGTGAAGGGGCATGCCGGGAACCCGTTGAATGAACGCTGTGATAAGTTGGCTGTAAGTAGTGCAAGAGGGGATAATCTACCAGTGGATTCTGGATACAAAGGGTAGTTAGTTTCCCACCTTAATTACCCTACATGTTACCAAGCAGATGTTGAATAATTGAAACAGCAGCAATGTTTGCAGTCTCAGCTTTGAGTATCCTTGGCCCAAGGCTTAAAGTCTGAAATCCTGAATTTCTTGCTAAATCAACTTCTGCCACCGGAAACCCACCCTCAGGACCAAAGACTATCTGCAATCCCGCCTTGTCAGTTTGTAAAGAACAGGAGTGCAGGGAGTTCTCCTGTTTTTCTTCTTCCCAGAAGAGAATTTTTTGAACAGATGGATCTTCCTGATTAATCATTTCATCCAATGAAACCATTGGGTTTAGTTGCATTTTGATTGGATTGTTACATTGTTTGCAGGCCTCCTCTATAATTCGTTCCCACCGCTCATATTTTTTTGAAACTTTTGAGAGTTCTGCCTTTTTTAACTGGCAGCGTTCACTGTAAAAAGGGGTGAATTCTGCAATACCCAGTTCAGTACATTTTTGAACAAGAAGTTCCATTTTTTGACCCTTGAGAATGCTTTGACATACTCTTAAGGGTATTTCATCTCTGTGAACATGTGTTGATGACAGGATGTTCAGTTGTAATTGTTTACCCAATGAAACAATAACAGCATCATGAATATTTCCGACGCCATCAAGGAGTTGCAGCGGGGTACCCACCGATAAGCGGAGTACTTTACTGATGTGATGGGACTCCTGTACAGAGAGTAGTATTTCAGGGTTTATTTGGGTATCAGGTTGTATAAAAAATCGACGCATAAGAGAAAAAGTTGTTATTGGTTTTGTGGAAAGTGTTCAATTTATCTATTTTTCCATAAAAATAATACAATCGCAAAAGAAAAATAAAAGAAAATGCAGGAAAAAGTTGCCTTCTAAAAGTGAAAACGATAGCATTCATTAAAGGTTTTGTTTGTTGGGTTTTAGTATTGTCAATTGACGTAATAACTAAACAATGATCATTCATGGATGCTATATATTTTACTGAGAGTTAAGGGAAGGGATGTCAGGAAACAACTCTAGACAACACGAACGCTTTTCCATACGGATAAAGACGAAAGTGAGTGCTGAAACTTTATCTGGTAAAACACCGATGATGGAGTTCAAAACGGCCAATATCAGCTCTGGTGGGGCTTTTATTGAAACTGACACCCCGTTACCTCTTGTGAGTAAAGTCCGTTTGGAATTCCTTCTTTCCCTGGAAGATATACAGTCGTTAAAGTTTGTTCTTTCACTTGAAACACTTAAGTCCTGGACTGGTAATCGGCTGTGGGTTAGTGCAACTGGTGTTGTTATGCGATGTCAGTCCGACGGTATGGGAATAATGTTTGATGAAAATTATAAGATCAGTGCCATGAGTACCCCTGAAGAGGTTAAAGGTTTGTAAATGTAAGTTAAAATAACCGGCAGTACCCTTTTCTCGTGCATGTTTAACTTAACTGTTTTTGAAAAAGTGCAGTGCAGCCCACTCCTCCTGCTGTTTCTTCTCTGTGAATGTAAACCCACAACCACTAAACACCTGAATGATATTTTCTTCCTGT
>DAOVZA010000077.1 GCA_030635405.1 Desulfocapsa sp. | reverse complement strand
ATCAATTTTTCAATTTCACTAAGTTTAAGATCTTTTTCATTCTGCTCATAGATATGCTGTGCAATCTGATAAGCCTCTTCAGTCCTGTTCTGAACTTCTTTCCGTATTCTTTTTTCTAATCTGGATCTTTCATGTTCAACATATCTGATGACATGCTGAACCTCTTCTTTAATTTCACTTTCCCGTTCATTCAGATAGGTGTCACGGATGTCTGTTTTTTTTGTTTGAGAATATTTAATACTCTCATTAAGCCATAATGAACCAATTGCAATAACAGAAAGAGACGTCAAAAGACATACACCAAACTGAATCACTCCAATCAAACTTCTCTTTTTTTTCATCCGGATTTCCATGACATTACGCCGCACTTGAGGCAATTAAATCGCATGACACTTTGTTGTATAATTCAATCTTATGAAATGGCTGGATGTAAGTCAAATAAGATTAGCTAATAGTATGGTTAGAGACCTGCAAGAGGATTACTTTTTTAGTAACTTTTATGAGAGAGGGAAGAAAGCTTGCGGTAAAACAGGGTTTGGTGTAATAGTTTTTCACTGTTTTAGATGAATAACTATTCGATTTTTTATCTAAGCGTTTTATTCACAATATGCACCCATAGCTCAGCTGGATAGAGCACCGGACTTCGAATCCGGGAGTCGTAGGTTCGAATCCTACTGGGTGTACCATATATTACACAAAGACCTCTCCCAAATATTTTCCTTATTTAGTTGCCTCTAAAGATTCCAACGCAGACGCAACCATCTTTCTTAAAACCTGAAGTTCCAAAGACAACTCATTTGTCAGAAGAGTATTTAGGGAGTACACCGCAGGATATAGAAATTGTTCAAAAAATACTTTTTTGCGCTGTTTTGTCAAAAATGCGAAGGCACCTACAATCTGAAGATTTCGCTGCAGGGCTAAAAGATGATATTGCTCAATAAATCCATCCCGATCAACATCAATTACCGTTTCAAGTTTATTCATATAGATCTCAAGCAAATCATCCTGAAACTCTAGGGGGAGTGCCGTATATGGATCAATTAGGAGAGATGCCAGATCATAGGCAAGGGGGCCAAACCGTCCGCCCTGAAAATCTATAAAATAAGGCTCCTGATGACATAGCATAATGTTTCGTGACTGAAAATCACGATGAAGAAAATATTCAGATGGTATCTGTTCAGCCTTATCTGCAAGGGCAACAAATTCTTTCTGTAATCCATCCGGTTTTTCATTTCCCAGATAATCTACCCAGAATGCCTGGAGAAAGTAGCTTGACTCTCTTTCAAGCATTAATTCTTTATCGTACTGTGGTGTGTCCCAGCACCATGATTGCTCAAATTCTCTTGCGCCATTAACTTGCATCACAGCCAGGCTTTCAACAACATCCGAATAACAGGACCGAACATCTTCAGTCCAATTATCATTTGTCTTTTTCTTGATTACAAAATCGTGAAGTTTTGTATCACCAAGATCTTCAAAAAGCAGTACGCCATGTTCTTCATTCCAGCCGTACTGCTTAGGAACTCTCACATCCTTCTCAAGGAGATGCAAACCAATTATCCGGGCAGATTTTGCCTCAGCAAGATCCTGTGTAGTTATGGAAGGCGGAGCCACTGCCAGGCAGAGTTTTTTGCCATTTTCTGTTATCCTCCAGAATTTCCTGGAAGAACCATCACCCGTAAGAGTTGTGATGGTGAGATTATTTTTTCTCTCATCCGCAATCCCTGCATCCCGCATTAGGTCATGGATAATAGATAGATTTTTTGTTTCATTTTTATCATTCATGCATACAATGTAGCCATTGACTCAAATTTTTCGCAAGGGAAAAAAGGAAATTCTAAATATGATTCAACAAGGATCAAATGTTTTTCGCGACTCACTTCTCAATAACGATGAGTTCACCATAACCTACGAGCTGGTTCCCGGTCGTGGCTCAGGTGGGAAACGACTGGAAAAAATCCTTCAACTTGCAGAATCAGCAAGAGATGATGGAAGAATTAAAGCATTCTCCATCACCGACAACCCCGGAGGCCATCCGGCACTCTCTCCGACATCATTGGGACTTGATATTCAGGCACTGGGGCTTTCCCCTCTTCTTCATTTTTCACTCAAAGATAAAAATCGCAATATGGCAGAAAGCCAGTTGTTCGAATGTCATCGTCATGACCTACTTAATCTTCTTGTTCTGGGCGGCGATTTTCCACGATATGGTTTCCAAGGACAGGCCATGCCTGTTTTTGATCTTGATTCCACACAATTATTAACCCTCATTGAACGGCTTCGTCACGATGTCACGGTAAAAAAAGGAGCTCCAGGAAAAGCAATGGGGCTTTCTAAAATGAATTTCTTTGCCGGCTGCGTGGTTTCACCTTTTAAAACGTTGGAATCTGAACAAGTCTGGCAATACACAAAACTCCTTACTAAAATTCAATGCGGCGCCCAATATGTTATTAGCCAACTTGGTTATGACAGCATCAAATATCAAGAGCTAATACAATTTATGGCTGACCTTAAATTATCCATACCTGTCATGGCTAACGTTTTCATACCAAGCCTCAGCGTTGCCCGCATAATGAATAAAGGACACGTACCCGGTGTTATTTTTCCAGACAAGCTTCTACACACCATGGAAATCGAAGCAAAAAGTGGTGATAAAGGAGAAATTGCACGTCTGGAACGAGGTGCTAAAATGATTGCGGCCTTGCGGGAGATGGGATATTCAGGAGTTCATCTCGGTGGAAGTAACCTCAACTTTGATTCCATCTCATATCTTCTCGATAAATCAGAAGAATTCACTGGAGAGTCTTCAAAAGAAGAAATCCACTTTCCGGAACCAAACACCTGGTATTTACATAAAGACTGCGCTGAAAAAACAAAGCTGCGTAAACTTCCCTTTATTTTTACAAGCAATGAATTTGTTCATAAACAGGTGTTTGATAAAAATGGAATATTTTTCCCACTTGCCAAAGCAATCAGCATGAAGGCACTTGATAACAAATTCCTCCTTCGCCTCTACACCTTTATTGAACATTTTAGCAAAAAGACACTGTTTCATTGTCGAATGTGCGGAGATTGCACCTTAGCTGAATCCTCTTATCTCTGTCCGCAATCAGGATGCCCAAAGAGAATGATTAATGGCCCTTGTGGTGGTTCCAACAATGGCTTTTGTGAGGTTTACCCCAACGAACGACTCTGTTTTTGGGTTCGTAGTTATCAACGGGGCCCAGAACCCGACTGTCATAATTTCCATACTTTCAAGTCAATTCCTCCAAAAGACTGGTCCTTAAACAGAACTTCTTCCTGGCTTAATTATTTTTCCGGAAAAGATCACTGTAAACTAAAGCCTTAAACAAAGAACAATACACTGTTTCTCTAAGAGAGAGATGCTTTTCCTTTCTTTGCCTTTCCACTTTTTTCTGCTAGAATAGTGGATTATGCACACTTTAAAAGTCCAGTTGGGGCTCACTCTCTCAGTGCTCCTTTTTACCAGTATGTTTCTCTTTGGCTTTGTTATGCTAATGCTCTGGCAACGAAGCGAAATCCACCGAGAAACACAAATTAATGAAAAACTGCTCCACTTTACTGCCTCTTCAATCATTCAAAACGAAAATTCAGCAGATATTCCATTCTTAACTAAAGAGACCAGTCATTATTTAAAAGAAAGAGACATCCTCTGTCTCAAATGGCAACATGGTCACAACACTCCCATTCAGAGCTACGGCTCATGTCCGGATAATATCAGCCTTGAGCCCTTATTAAAGGATTCGGGTACTAATGCCAAAACAGCCACAGACTATGCTGGCATGTCCTGGAATGGTTTCTTTTTCTCAAAACACTACCTGATGATGGCTATTCCACTTGTTTCCGGAAATAACGATGGTGGCGCCATTGCCCTGGTCCGATCACTTGAAGATATTTCAGCAACAATTAACCAGGCACAAAAGATTTTCTTTGCCTATTTGGTTATCAATCTTCTTGTTTTCACAACCATAGGGTTTACACGTTTGGTCCATTTGGTCGTAAAGCCCATTCAAAGATTAGCAAAACTTGCTGATTCACGTACTGAACTTGACGACACAACTTTTCTATCCAGTGATGGTTTAGGAGAAT
Source organism: Desulfocapsa sp. (assembly GCA_030635405.1). Next base: position 3,741 of record DAOVZA010000077.1, on the reverse strand, counting down.
ATACCCAGTTGTCCCTTAGTCTGAATCGACTTGTGTCCCGAATCGATGGGGACAAAAAAGAACTACGCCAAACTGTGGAGTCCTTAAAAGAGGCAAATGATGAACTCCAAAGAAATCGAGATGAAATGATCAGAACCGAAAAACTCGCCTCAATCGGCAGACTTTCAGCCGGACTTGCTCATGAAATTGGAAACCCTCTGGGGATTATTCAGGGATACATCGATCTGCTTAAGGAAGATTCGCTCAGTATTGAAGATAAAAAAACATTCAGTGAGCGTGCAACCAAAGAACTCAATCGCATAAACACTCTTATAAGAAATCTTCTTGACCTATCAAGATCTCCTGTGGCATCCTCTGTTGAAATTATTGACATTCACCCACTCCTTGAAGATTTGATAAAGACTGTTAGTGTGAAAAAAAACAACTCCCCGGTTCATTACACTACAAAGCTCAAAGCTCTAAACAGTACAGTCAATATTGATAGTAACGGACTACGCCAGGTTTTTCTTAACTGTATTCTCAATTCCATCGATGCCATTGACGAAACGGCAATTAATGAAGACGGACAGATTCGAATTGAGACTGAAAGCACAGATGAACAAATACGAGTAAGCTTAAAAGATAATGGGTCAGGCATTGCCCCTGAAAACAAAGATGCCATATTTGACCCATTCTTTACCACCAAAGAAGTGGGTAAGGGAACAGGCCTTGGCCTTGCTGTTGCTCATAACCTGATTAAAAAATCTGGTGGTACTATAGAACTGTCATCAAACACAAACGAGGGAACATCAGTACTTATCACTCTTCCACTGGCCAGAGAAGAAAACTGCTAGGGACCAGGGACTAAACATATGAACGACACAAACAAAACACGTCTTCTCATCATTGATGATGAAGAAAATATGCGCCATATGCTCTCAGTTGTTACCAGTAAGGCGGGATATCAGGTCACCATGGCTGAAAATGGTGAACAGGCACTTGCTATCCACAAAAAAGCACCCTTCCCGTTGATTCTTTGTGACTTGAAGATGCCTAAGATGAATGGTTTACAATTCCTCAAGGCACTCAAAGGAGACACTGCTCAACCCATTATTATCATGATGTCAGCCTATGCCACCATTGATGATGCGGTTGAAGCCATGAAGACAGGAGCCTATGATTTCATCACAAAACCTTTCAAAACTGCCGAAGTACAGCTCATCTTAGAAAAAGCCGTTGATCATTTAAAACTATGCGAAGAAAACATCAGGCTCAAAGCTAAAGTAAAAGAATTACAGGGATCAGGCCGCTTTGAAAATATCATTGCTCACTCAAAGAAAATGCGATCGCTGTTGCAACTCACTGAAAAAGTTGCTCGCTATGATACCACTGTGCTTATTACCGGAGAATCCGGAACTGGAAAGGAACTAATAGCTCAAGGAATCCATCAGAAATCAGAGCGAAAAGACAAACCCTTTATTGCAGTGAACTGCGGATCCATCCCTGAGAATTTGCTTGAAAGTGAATTCTTCGGATATGTTAAAGGTGCGTTCACAGGGGCAGACAAAGATCGATCCGGCCTCTTTGAAGAAGCTGATGGAGGCACACTTTTTCTTGATGAAATCGGTGAACTGCCCTTAAATTTACAGGTGAAATTATTGCGTGTCTTGCAGGAACAGGAAATTCGTCCCGTTGTCAGCGTCAAAACAAAACAAACCAATGTTCGAGTAATCACTGCCACTGCTAAGGATCTGACACAAGAAGTTGAAGAGGGACACTTTCGTGAAGATCTTTTTTATCGTCTCAATGTACTAACCCTGCAACTGCCACCATTACGTGAAAGAAAAGAGGATATTCAGTATCTTTGCGTACATTTCCTGGCAATGCTCAATAAAAAAATGACCCTTAGCATAGAAGATATAACACCGGAAGCAATGGGAATCCTCCTGGCTAGAGAGTGGAAGGGAAATATACGAGAGCTAAAAAATTGTTTGGAACGTGCGGCCATCGTAGCTGAAACAAATCATATTTTACCGGCCGATCTTGGAGAATTAACTGGTAAGCCTCAAGACAGTGCCAATCTCAATGAAATACTCGGAACTTTCTCCCTCAAACAGGCAAAAATCATTATTGAGAAAAAGCTGATCAGTCGAGCACTAGAGGCGAGTAAAGGCAACAAAAGTATGGCTGCCAGGATGCTTGAAATAAGTTACCCTTCACTCCTTGCGAAAATCAAAGAATATCTGTAGGCTACCTGTAACTCTTCCCAGAAAAATATTTCCATGAAAGAACCCCTCCTCGTAAAATTTCTTTTCTTTGTTTACAGACTCCTCTGGCTTTTTGCCACGCCAATACTCCTTCGTTCTCCGCGCCTCAAAGAAGGAGCAGCTGAACGAACCTTGAAGGAAATCAACTTTTCTAAAGTTGATATATGGATGCATGCCGCCTCAGTTGGAGAGGCATATATCGCAAGACAAATCCTGAAAAGTTTTGAAGGGGATCAAAAACTCAATATTCTCATCACAACTAACACATCTCAGGGTAGAAACATCCTTGAAAAAGACCTTAACGAACAAGACCATAATGTAAGCATTGCCTACATGATCTTTGACAATCCCGCTCTTGTTAAAAAAGCTGTACAGATAGCTGACCCAAAACTCTTAATACTCATTGAACTTGAAATTTGGCCAGCTCTTATGGCTGAAATGAAAAGACGGGGGAAACATATCATTATCGTCAACGGAAGAATGACGGAAAAGAGTTACAGTGGATATAAAAAGATCGCCTCTTTTTGGAGAATGCTAAAACCTGATATTATTCTGGCAATTTCAGAGGACAATAAAAAACGACTACAGGATCTCTTTCAGCAGAAAGAAAGTCATTATGTTTCAAATATTAAATTTGATCAGATAGAAACATGTAATATTGAGAAAAGATCCACCACAATTAACAAATCGCTCATCTTAGCATCAGTCAGAAAAGAAGAAGAAAATGAAGTTCTTTATGTAATACAGGAGGTTCTAAAAACCTTTCCAAATATCCGCATAGACCTGTTTCCTCGCCATCTTCATCGTGTTAAAAACTGGGAAGCACTGTTAACAGAAAAGAAAATCAACTTTAGTGTTAAGACATCAAACTCTCCAGGCGACTCTCCCTCTGTGCTCATTTGGGATGTTTTTGGAGAACTGGTTAATGCATATCAAAGAGCCGATGCCGCATTTGTTGGAGGTAGCCTGGCCCCCCTTGGAGGACAAAACTTCATCGAAGCTTTTATGAATGGAGTGATTCCTGTGACGGGGCCCCATATCTCAAATTTTTTATGGACTGGTGATGAAGTGTTCCAAAGCGGTCTTGTTAAAAAAGGACAAAACAAAGAAGAAGTAGCTCAATTACTTGTAACGATGCTTAAATCTCCAGTTGATAGCAAGCTCATTCAACAGAAAGCCAACGCCTATATTCAATTAAAGCAAGGTGGGTCTGGAAAAACTTGTCGATATATTGTAGATTTGCTCAAAATTTGATGGATTCGTAAAAACTCTTCATCTTCTTCGTTGCTACAAAATTCAAATCATTTCAACGTACCGCCTAGTACGCTGAAATGATTTGAATTTTGCGCGCCTCGAATATGAAGTTTTTTACAAACCCATCTTAGATTTTAACTTTTTACGAGTTTGTCAAAATTCACAGTGAACACAATTAATACCCAACATGCTTAAAACAATTATATGAAAGTTATTGCAATTATCCCCTCACGCTTCGAGT
>DAOVZA010000312.1 GCA_030635405.1 Desulfocapsa sp. | reverse complement strand
GCGGTGGTATCACCTTCTGTTTCTGCGGTGGTATCACCTTCTGTTTCTGCGGTGGTACCATCTTCTGTTTCTGCGGTGGTACCATCTTCTGCTTCGTTCTCCAGAGAACCAGGAACGACGCCATCTTCAACCATTTTCAAAGCTGTATCAATCAGATATTGTGCCTTTTCTTCGTCGATGGAACGAATAACTATAATCTCATCGACGGTGGCCTCTGAAAGTTTTGCAACGGAGAAAAATCCGCGAGCCAAAAGCTGGTCAGCCAGGGGTTCTTCTATACCATCAATGGAAAGAAGAGCCTGGTAATTAGGATCTTCAAGGTTTGCATAACGCTGTTCACTCTTCACATCTATGCGCCAGCCAAGGAGCCGTGATGCAAGGCGTACATTCTGGCCTTGACGACCAATTGCCAGTGAAAGTTGATCATTGGGAACAACCACCAGAAGAGTTTTTGCCTCTTCATCCGCCATAACCATGGATACATGTGCTGGAGCCAAAGCATTATAAACGTATTTTGCAGGATCAGGACTCCAGGGAACGATATCAATTCGCTCACCCTGAAGCTCCTGTACTACATTCTGTACACGAGAGCCCTTCATACCAACACATGCTCCAACTGGATCAACATCGGTCTCAAGTGAGCTCACTGCAATTTTGGCACGAAATCCAGGTTCACGACTAACACCCATTATTTCAACGATTCCTTCTGCGATCTCCGGAACTTCCATGGTAAACAATTTTGCCAGGAAATCGTTACAGGTACGTGAAAGAATAAGCTGTGAATCTCTTGCATTCTGACGAACATCATCAAGGTACGCTCTGATACGATCGCCCTGTTTAAATGAACGTTTTGGTATTTGTTGATCACGTGGCAGGATAGCATCAGTACGACCAAGGTTGACGATCATATTACCGCGTTCAAAACGCTGAACAATTCCGCTTACGACCTCTCCCTTTCGATCTTTAAACATCTCATAGATCACATCACGCTCGGCATCTTTCATCTTGTGAATAATGACCTGCTTAGCAGACTGAGCAGCAATACGCCCAAGATCTTCGATGTTTTCCATCTTTTCACCAAGTTCATCTTCAAGCTGAACTTCAGGATCAAGCTGTTTGGCTTCCTCAACGGAAATCTCGGTTTGTTCATCCTCAACTTCTTCTACTACTGTCCGAAATTGAAAGACTTCAACTTCACCAAATTCTTCATTGAAGCGCACTTCGATGTCACGTCTTGCACCGAGTTTCTTTTTCGCCGCAGATTCCACAGCTTCTTCAATGGCTTCAATCAAAAGTTTTTTATCAAAACCTCGATCTCTGCATATTTGATCGATGATACGTTTTAAATCCGATAACATTTCATTCCCCACAAAAAAACAAATCCATGATGCGTTTCTTTTTTCATTTCTCTATCTAACGAGAGAAATCACTCTATTTAATTATCAGGACACCTACAACGAGAGCCTGGCCTTCCTGATTTGATCCATCAAAAAACGATTTTTGGTACCATCTTCAAAAAGCAGATCTAAACCAAATTCATCGGACACTCCAATAATGCCAACAAATATCTTCTGACCTTCAAAGGGATGCCGTAGTTTGAGCCGCGCCTTCTTCCCTTCAAATCTTTTAAAATCTGCCATAGTTTTCAATGGTCGCTCAAGCCCCGGTGAAGAGACTTCGAGGTTAAAAGCATGAGGGACAAGATCCTCAACATCAAGAAAAAAACTCACTTCCCGGCTTACTACACCGCATTGGTCAAGACTGATTCCATCGGGGCCATCCAGAAAGAGGCGAAGCACCCAGCCTTCTCCTTCCTGGCGATATTGCAATTCAACAAGTTCAAGCCCCATGGAAGGCAAAACACTTTCCACAAATTCCTGAACCTTTTCTATTACATAGTCGCTCATACAGCTCCGTTACTCATTGCACCCATCTCTCTGAAACGGGCATAAAAAAAAGCGGGCAAGCCCACTTTCATAGCCACCTTCCCCTCAGGGTTGTGGTATGGCATCAATGGGAAAACATGGTACAACCATTGACACTGGAGCGGGCGACGAGGTTTGAACTCGCGACCCCAAGCTTGGGAAGCTTGTACTCTACCAACTGAGCTACACCCGCTTCATCCCGTTCCGTTGCGACAATAAAACACAAAACCTCCCACGTGTCAAGAAATGATGATTCTGGAACAGGCCTAATTAATTGTACACATATTGCTGATCATGCGCATTTAATTATCCAATCTTAAACTCTGTTCAAAGAACTATTTTCTCACCTTTAACATTTATTTAGAGTATTTTTTTTATTTTTTTCTAACCCCATGGACAAAACCATCTTTACATCTTAGATTACAGCAAGTTATACACAACACCATTTCACATCTTCTGCCATTCTAAACTAAAGGAGATGGTGACAAATCAACAAATAGCAATTGACAAACCGATTAGGGATTAATACAACATCTCAGACTTTGACAGTGGAAGAGGTGGTGCATTAAAACAAGAAATCAATTCAAAAAACTCCTCTCTTACAGGATCCTACATATTTATGTTTAGAATTTCCAGGCATTTAAAGCCGGAACAGAGGTATACCTAAATGTTACCCATTGAAGACAAAACAATTAACATAGATGGCTCACCCATTAATGTAAAAATGGCTGGCGATTTCAACACGATTCCTCTTCTATTCCTTCACGGGAAGGCATTTCAGGCTGAAACATGGCAGGAGCTAGGTACATTACAGGCTGCCATAGAAGCCGGATTCTCGATTCTTGCCATTGACCTTCCTGGATTTGGAAAAAGCCCGGAAGCAAACCTTACCCCCGAGACTGTCGTCAATGGAGTGATGAAGATATCAAACATTGAAAGTGCTGTGTTGATAGGCCCGTCCATGAGTGGTAAGATTGCCATGGAATACACATTTTCCAATCCAGAAAAAACAGCAGCCCTTGTTCTCGTTGGTGCTGTCGGAGTTGAAGAGAATCGCGACAAACTCAACCAGCTTCCATCAAGAACCCTCATCATCTGGGGCGAAAACGATCAAATATCAGACCCTGCAAATGGACGACTTTTAAATAAAGAAATCTCTGGATCTGAACTCGTTGTTTTTGACGGAGCAAAACACCCCTGTTATCTTGAACAGCCGGAACTCTGGCATAAAACATTACTGAATTTTGCCAAAAACGTGACAAACAAAAACTAACATGACAGATAAAACTCTCATAATAGCTGAAAAGCCAAGTGTTGCAGGAGACCTTGCTAAGGTTTTACCTGGAAAATTCAAAAAGACCAAGACGCATTACGAAAGTGATACCTATATAGTATCCTATGCCATTGGCCATCTGGTTGCTATCCAATACCCGGAAGAGATTGACCCTAAATATAAAAGCTGGGACCTTGGTAACCTGCCGATTATTCCTGATGAATTCCCCTTAAAGGGACTTCAGGGGACAAAAGGGCAACTCAATGCGCTGCAAAAACTGATCCGCCGAAAAGATGTAACAGAAAACATCAACCCAAGTTATGCGGAGCATGAGGTAGATCTGATCTTCAAATAGAGTCTACGCTATGTGTGG
>DAOVZA010000024.1 GCA_030635405.1 Desulfocapsa sp. | reverse complement strand
TGTTTCTTCAGGATGCCATTTCTCACTTTGTGAGGTTTGTCCAATTTTTTAATCGCCAATCTGCGAAAAATATCCGTGCCGATAGAGTAGACTCACAGCAACAACTGGAACCCTGCAATCGGCAAAGCTTTTCAATGTGTCACCGGCAAGGACCCCGAGACCTCCGCCATAGCATGGAATTTTTTCCGGGCCATGAAGGAGCTTTTTTATAAACTCTTTGGCCTTTGAATTCATACTGTCAATTTTTTCAAGGCTCAAAAGTGTATCCTTGATTGGACGAAAAACATCAGGGTCGGCACCAATTTCCATTGAGATATAGACAACAGAATTGCCGTCAGGATTTGTAATCTTCCCCCATACATCATCAAATGTCTTTTGGGTGACGCCAAAAAATGTTCCAAACTGATTTTTTGCAATGAGATTGTGAGGATCTATATTTTTATGAACTGGTTTACTTGTCGGCATAATATTCTACTTTTGAGTGAAAAGTGGGTGGATCGGCAATAGTAATTTATGAATGATTGATAACAGCAAATCTATTTAGAGAGGCAAATCGTAATAATCAAGTATAAAACGTATTCAGAATAAAAAAAACAAATTCAACCTTAGCATGGAGCCAGGGAAAACGTATGGTATTTTTTCTTAAATAAAAGTAGAATCGAAAAATAATTTTAGGTACTTGGTACTTAAAAGTAAGATTTTCAACTTTTTTTTTGACAGAACCTTATTTAGTGAAAAGAGTAAGCCCTATTACCGAATAATACATGAGTGTGTTCACAGGAGAGAAGTATGATAGCTGGAAACAACCTGTACCGTGGTATGTTTTTGTTAAGTGTCATTCTGGTTTTGTCGGCTTGCGCTAGTAAGAAGCCCGAAGAAGCAAAACTTCCTGTTCAGGATCCTGCGGCTATTGGTAAGGAAGAATCTCTTGTATCCAAATCCATAGGCATTATGGAAGGTCGCACCACAGGACCTATGTTGCCCGTTTATTTTGGGTTTGATCAGTACGCCATATCGGGTGCTCAGGCACCGAGAATGAAAGTGAATGCTGATTTTTTAAAGGACAAGAAAGACTCTAAAATAAGAATTGAGGGAAATTGTGATCCTCGTGGAACCAGAGAGTATAATCTGGCACTTGGGGAAAGACGTGCTATGGGAGCAAAGAAGTATCTGGTTACGTTAGGTATTTCTGCTGATCGTATTAGCACTGTGAGCTTAGGGGAAGAAAAGATTCTTCTCCATGGTCATGACGAAATGTCATGGGCACAGAATCGTCGTGATGATTTTGTGGTTGAGTAAAATAAATATTTATTAATTCCTACAAACAGGAGAGAAGTTGATGTTGAAACGCGCAATGTTAGTAGTAACTTTGATGGTACTTGCAGGTTTTACTTTTAATAGCAGTGTAGCTCAAAGTGCTGAAACGCAGAAAATTGGCGTTATGAATATTCAGAAGGTTCTTCTTGATTCCAGTGCTGGTAAAAAGGCAGCAGAAGTCTTGAAAAAACGAGATGGCGAACTTAAGGCCAAATTCATGGAAGAAGAAAAAGCCATTAAAGCCCTGCAGCAGGAGATTGAAAAGAAGCAATCTGTCTGGAATAAAGATAAGCAGGCAGAAAAAACACGTGAATTTCAGTTTAAAGTAAGAGAATTACAGTCAAAGGGTAAAGATGCTCAGGCTGAATTAAGACAACTGCAGGCAAAAGAGGTCGAGCCTATTATGACAATGCTGCAAACCGTTGTTAAAGGATTCGGAGAGAAAAACGGATACACTGTTATTCTTGACTCCACCCTCACCGGTCAATCTAGTGTCCTCTTTGCTGATCCTGCTATCGATATTACTGCAGCCATCACAAAAGAACTCGATGGTCGTTTGAAATAAGAGAGTTTCCATTCTTTGAAATACGGCTGTTTGCAAACGATGCAGGGGATTGATCCTTTGCATCGTTTTTCTTTGTCCGGATAAAAAAATGCAACCATTAGAATTTATAAAGTTTACTCCTAAAAGCAACTGTGGTGAATGTGGCTATCCTGCATGTTTAGCTTTTGCTGCCGCTGTAACCAAAGGTGGTGAAAACCCTGCAAAATGTCCCTACGTTGATGTTTCACAACTTGGTGATGAATTTTCCGAAAGCGAAAGAGGAAAGGATGGCCTTGAAGGTGTTGGTAAACTGCTAGATGAAAAAGATCTGGCCCTTGTTGCCTACCTCAAGAAAAAGACCAGTGATATTGATTTTAGTAAAGCGGCCGAAGCTATTGGCTGTAAATGGTCAGGCCCCGAAAAAGATAGCCTGCTGCTTCAATTTCTTGGGCGTGATGTTGAGTTGTCTCACCATGGAATACTTATTGACGGTGAAGAAGTTGAGGATCCACGGGATCAGATTCTTTTATACAACTATGTCCATTTTGCAGGTGGCGCTGAACCACTACTTGATTGGGTCGGCATGGAATCTCTTCCGAATTCCATCTCTAAGGTTCGGACATTAAGGGTGTATTGCGAGGAACGCATTGCCAACTTTTTCACAGATAAAGTAGATATTCTTGTGAAGGGAGCACCGAGTTTAGGAGCTCTGTTACAGGAAAACCCGGAACAGAGTTGTAGTGCTGCTTTTTTTGTGCCAGCACTTCCTCGTTTACCGCTTTATGTACTTTTTTATGATGAAGACAAAGAGGATGGATTTCCGGCACAGGTTAAAGTTCTCTTTTATCGTAAGGTCAATGATTTTTTAGATATTGAGTCCTTGGTTTTTGTTTGTGAACGAATGGCTGAAAGGTGGGTTAAATTATAAAATGAAGTCTGAACTGGAAGAATTAGTTCACCAGATTGGTGGAAAGAAAATACTGGTGGTTGGCGATATCATCGTTGATCATTTTATATGGGGAACGGTTAGTCGTATTTCACCGGAAGCTCCTGTGCCAGTTGTTAATGTTACGACAGAAGAGTATCTGCTTGGCGGTGGAGCAAACGTTCTTCACAATATATATGCACTGGGTGGTACAGCAGTCCTTTGTGGCATTATTGGTGATGATGAAATGGGAGTACGTCTTCAGGGGCTCCTTAAAAATCTTGGTGCTTCAACGGATGGTCTTGTTAAGGGGAAGCGCCCCACAACCGTAAAAACTCGGGTTGTAGCCCAGGGCCAGCAGGTTGTACGTTTTGATCGAGAACGAACCAGTGCTCCTTCAGAAGCAACCGTTGCAACACTTACGGCCTTTCTTGATCATAGTCTGGCAAATTTTGATGCAATTATTATTTCTGATTACTACAAGGGTGTTATTGGAAAACGTTTGATGACGATGCTTCTTACCCGTGTGGCGAAAGTGGAGAAAGAGAGCGGGAAAAAGATTCCGGTTGTTGTGGATCCAAAACCGAGCGAGCCGGAACGTTTTTACGGAGCATCTCTGATTACTCCAAATCATATGGAAGCAGAAAAGCTTTCTGGAATGAATATTGAGACAGCAGAAGATCTGCGAATAGCAGCAGATCATCTTCTTGAAAAAACCGGCTGCGAGGCGGTGCTCATTACCCGTGGTGAATCCGGCATGGCCCTTCTTGAAAAAGGGAAAAAGCTTGTTACTATCCCAACCACAGCACAGGCTGTTTTTGATGTGACTGGCGCAGGGGATACTGTTATAGCAACCCTTGCACTCGGACTTGCCGCAGAGGCAAACTTTGCAGACGCAGCGTCTCTTGCAAACGTTGCAGCAGGAGTTGTGGTAGGAAAGGTTGGAACAGCCACAGTAAGTCAGGAAGAACTTCTCACAGTACTTCGCGGAGAAGAAATGGTACAGACAACATTCAGCAGTTGCTGACAGGGAATATATAAAATGCCAAGTAAAAGTATGACCGGGTTTGGTCGTGGTGAAGCAGAATCGGGTGGAAGGCAATGGGTGGCAGAAATTCGCTGCGTAAATCATCGTTATCTTGATCTTAAAATTAAACTGCCAAGATCTTATGCCGGTCTTGAAAAAGATGTCCGAAAGCTTGTGGGGCAAACACTGCAGCGTGGTCGGGTAGATATCTCCCTCACGGTAAACGGAGATTTTTCTGACCTGCGTGAAATAGAGGTCAATAGCGCTCTTGCTGCAACCTATAATGAGGCATTGAAAAATCTTGGGAAATCTCTTGATCTTGATGCTGAGGTTACACTTGATCAAATTGTTTCATATCCCGACGTTCTTGTCTTGAAACAACAGGAAGAGGATCTTGACGCTGTTTGGCCAACCATGGAAAAAGCTTTGCAACTTGCCCTTGTTACCTGTGATACGATGCGGAGCCGTGAAGGCGAGGCAATGGCACAGGACTTAACTGAGCGACTGAAAAACTTTACAAGCGTTGTTCAGCAGATTGGCAATGCTATTCCAGAACTTTTAGAACGCAGAGAACAAAATCTTAGTGAGCGTTTACAAAAATTGCTTGATAGAGTTCAGCTTGATCCGCAACGTCTGGCTCAGGAAGTAGCTATTCTTGCAGATAAAACAGATGTTACTGAAGAAATCGTTCGTCTTGATAGCCATATTAATCAATTTAGAGAATTTCTTGAGTCTGATGAAGCAACGGGTAGAAAAATAGACTTTCTTCTGCAGGAGTTTTTGCGCGAAGTGAATACCATGGCTTCCAAAATCAATGACGCTGATATTGCCCATCTAACAGTGAATCTGAAGGCTGAGCTTGAGAAAATGAGAGAGCAGGTTCAAAACATCGAATAGGGAAGATATCCATGCAACTTATTAATATCGGCTTTGGAAATACGGTGATGGTTGAACGAATCATTGCTGTAATTAATACTGGTTCTTCTCCTGCAAGAAAATTAAAAGAACTGGCAAGAGAGAGCGGACGATTGCTGGATGTAACCGAAGGAAGGCGAACACGTTCCATGCTGATAATGGATTCAAACCATGTTATTCTTTCTTCAATTCAACCCGATACAATCAACCAGCGTTTGGCATCTCTTCAGCTAAGTCCCCATGTGAGTGATGCGATTAAAGGAACAGGAGATTGAGTAAAATGACAGCAACAGGACAGCTTTTTATTCTTTCGGCACCATCGGGTACGGGGAAAACTACCATCGTAAAGAAGGTGATGCAGGAGACCGGAAGCCTGGCGTTTTCTATTTCACACACGACAAGATCACCACGTAAAGGTGAAAAAGATGGTGTCGATTATCACTTCGTTACAGTGGATGAATTTAAAGCCATGCGCGATCAGGATCTGTTTCTGGAATGGGCTGAAGTACACGGGAATTTTTATGGTACCAGCCGTCCCGCAGTCCTTAAACAATTGGAGCAGGGAGTAGACGTCATCCTTGACATAGATGTTCAAGGCGCTGCAATTATAACTGCTGATAAAAAAGTGGATGCCGTCTCAATTTTTGTTGCTCCACCTTCACTTGATGAACTTGAGAGGCGTCTTCGTGGACGTGGCACAGAAAGTGATGAGACCATTACGGTCCGTCTTGGCAATGCTGCAAAAGAGATGAGTTGTGCAGGCGTTTATAATTACCTTGTGATTAATGATGACCTCGATGTCGCTGCTACTACTCTTCAGGCTGTTCTTATTGCAGAGCGCAGCAGGGGGCATCGATTGCCAACGGGTGAAGCTATAAATTTAATGGTGGTAAGTGATGAAAAATAGTAAAGGATTTCACAAAGGAAATGAACGTAAAATTCGCTTGAGTGAAGATTTACTCTGGGGGATTCATCCTGTTTTTGAAGCGGTCGATCAGGAAGCTGACCGGATGAGTGAAATATATATTGTAAAGGATAGAAAGGGCGGTAAGCGCGAAGAGATCATAGAGAAGGCGAAAGCTGCTGGAATTAAGATTCACTTTATGGATTCCATTCGTCTGGTTGGTGAAGAAGCGGCACAGGTTCGTCATCAGGGTGTTGTGGCGAAAATGTCACAGACCTGTTTAATGCCCTTTGATGATCTGCTCGATAAGTTTAAGTCTCTTGTGGCGCAGGGAAAAAATCCACGAATTATCGCACTCGATACCCTCCAGGATCCACATAACATCGGGGCAATCATCCGCTCTGCTCATGCATCCGGTGTTGATGGTGTTATTGTAACCCGGGAACGATCCGCCCCCATTGGTGGAACAGCTGCAAAATCAGCAGCAGGTGCCATGTCTCACATTGATATCTGTCAGGTGACCAATCTTGCACAGTCACTGCAGGCATTAAAAGATGTCGGGGCGTGGGTTTTTGGTGCCATAAAAGATGCTGAAGCGCAATCGCTTTACCAATCGGATCTGGTTCTTCCTACCTGTATCGTAGTGGGTAGTGAAGGTTCTGGTATTCGGCCGTTGGTACGTAAACAATGCGATGTGCTGCTTTCTATTCCCATGGAAGGAGAGCTGGACTCTTTGAACAGTTCAGTTGCAGCAGGTGTGATACTATTTGAAATGTTAAGGCAGCGACATGCCTTAGGGACTGTAAAAAAATAACATGGCCAATCTTACATCTTATCTTCGGGTCGTCTTTGAATGTTGTTCAATCGGAAAATCCTCAACGTAGCAAGCTACGCCTGCGGTTTTCCTCAATCGCAACATCCAAATACAACCCAAATATAAGTGCAGTTTCAGCCATGTTATTTTCCTACAGACCCTTAATTCGTGAATAGAGGGTTTGTTGCAGTAGAGTTACCCGCACGGTTTTGCATTTTGGTGATGACATCTTCCAGATTGCCAATAGCACTGTTTGTGAAAGTGATAAAGCGTGGCTTAAGTATATGAATGTTGCTAAGGATGTCAGGATTTTCCTGTCGTTTTAAAACAAGAACAACACGGAATTCATTAAATATTCTATTTATAGCCAGTAGTTTATCCAGTTCCAGGTGCGTTGCTGCAAAAAGAATCATAATATCCCCATTTCTGAGTTTCAGGCTATGATCGCTTTTGAGTTGTTTTCCTGCAGGCAGGATTGATAAAGATTGCAGCGGTTTTTTGCTGAGTAGCTTTTCGGCATAGGCCTCAGCATCATTAGATTGTTCACTGGCATAGAAAAAAAGCTGCATGAAGAAAATTCCTGCGTAAAAATTAATAAAATACGTTTAAAGTGACATTGCAACTTGTGTGCCACTGTGCGTGTGAAAAGTTATAGTATAAATAAAAGAAAATCAGTGGCTTGGGGAGATGGCCTCGATTTGGAAAAGTAGAAAGTTGTCCAAAAAAATGGACAACGTCTATTTTTGTGGATTGATGATAATACTGTGCTTATCGAGCAGTTGATATATTCTGGCTCTTGAGAGGGTTGAAATCTCACATGCCTTGCGAATATTATTATCACTTAGTTGCATGAGGCTTTTCATATAATCATGTTCACTTTTCGATTTGAATTCTTTCCACGGTAGCAGTGAGGTTGGCGTATAATTACTGACTGGTGTTGTGTGGTTTCCCTTTATCCCTGCTCTGGCAATACTAATCCGCAGTTGCTGTGGCAGGTGAATAGAGTAAAGTGTTGGTGCATTAACGCTTTCGGCAAAAATCTGTTCCACCGTTTGATGTAATTCCCTTATATTTCCCGGCCAGTTAAAATCTGTCAGACCTTCAATAAAGTCAGGTGCGATACCCTTTGTTTCTCTACTGTAGCGGTCACAGAGTTTTTCCAGAAAATAAATAACAAGCTCCCTGACATCTTCAATTCTTTCCCGGAGCGGAGGCAGGGTAATGTTCATGGCATGAAGCCGAAAAAGTAAATCATTGCGAAAGAGTCCCTCTTCCACCATTTTGGACAGATCACGGTTTGTAGCTGCAACAAGTCTGAAGTCAGAGGAAATTTCTTTGGTGCCCCCAACCGGACGAAACTTTCGTTCCTGTAAGATTCTCAGAAATTTTTTCTGTATAGCCAGCGGGAGTTCTCCCACTTCGTCCAGGAAAAGTGTTCCCTGATGTGCATGTTGGATTAAGCCTTCCTGTGCTCTGTCTGCACCTGTGAATGCTCCTTTGACGTGTCCGAAAAGAGTGCTCTCGATGAGAGTGTCTGGCAGTGACGCGCAATCCACCACAACAAAAGGTTTTTTCGACCTTTCACTGTTATCATGAAGAGCTTGAGCAAAAAGTTCCTTGCCTGTACCTGTTTCCCCTGTAATGAGTACGCTGATATCACTCGAGGCTGCTGAGGCAAGTTGGTCAAGACAGTTGCTCAGTTTTTCTGAATTACCAATAATTGAACCACGCTTCAAAGAAACAGGGATGATTTTCATTCGCTGTTTTTCTTCACGGAATTGTAATGCCCTTGCTAGATGGAGAGGTAAGTCTCGAATAACATGAGGTTTCTCAATATAGCTCCAGGCACCACCAAGGATTGCCTTTTCTGCGCCATCTGCAGCCCCATGTCCCGTAATAATAATAACTTCAGGAGAGGAATGGGTTGCTACGAATTGAGGGAGGAATGTCAGGCCATTGCCGTCCGGCATTTGAACATCGAGAAGTATGCAGTCCCAGTAGTCTTGATTGGCAAGAAGAAGACCATCCTTAAGAGTATTGGCTGATTCTGTTTCGTAACCTTTGCGATTTAATTGTTCATGCAGCATGTAGCAAAGAGTCACGTCATCATCGATAATCAGAATTCTGGCTATGTTTTCCTGTTCTTCAGGCTGTTTGCTATTTTTCATTTAAGTATCTACGTATCGCTTTGGCTAGTGGCAATGGTTTAATTGGTTTTTCAAGCAGGTCGCAAAAACCATATTGAATTGCCTGATCCTTAGTAAGAAGCTCAGCATTTCCAGTACAGAGAATGGCTGGTACATCTGGGGTGATCTTTTTTATGTTGGCAATAAATTCTTTACCATCCATACCAGGCATGGCCATGTCAACGAGCAACAGATCGTACTGAAGAGGCTCTTTCTGGAAAGCTTCCAACGCTTCAAGGCCGTTTCCAAAAGTGCTGACCTGATATCCCAATTTTAAGAGTAATCGTTCACGAATCAGCAAAATATTGGGTTCATCGTCCACCACCAGGATATGCTCAGTTCCAGTAGGGAGTGTGTCGTTATTAGCAATTGGTTCTACTTTTGTGTCAGTTTCATCCACGGGAAGTAAAACAGTGAATTTCGTCCCTTCTTGAAGAGTGCTTTTCACTGAAATATGGCCATGGTGACTCTTTATTATACCATGAACAACGGCTAATCCCAAACCAGTTCCTTCACCAATGCTTTTCGTTGTGAAGAAAGGATCAAAAATTCGGGAAAGTGTTTTTTCTTCTATGCCTGAACCAGTGTCTTCAATGGTTATCTTTATATATTGCCCGGGAGCAACATTAGCAGGCATCTTCAAGTCATCCTTTGAAAAATCTGTATGTGATAACCCAATGCTGAGAGTTCCACCATGTTGAAGCATAGCTTGTCTGGAATTGGCACAGAGGTTTATTAGAACCTGGTAAATCTGTGTTGGGTCTGCCATTATCGAAGGGCAATCTACGTCGATATTTTCTTCTATTACTATTGAGGCGGAAAGTGATGCGCGGAGCATCTTGATGGCCTCTTTGATTAGGAATTGTATCTGTACTGGAACGTGTCCCTGGTTCTGGTGGCGACCGAAAAGGAGGATTTGCTTAACAAGGTCTGCGGCTCTGTCTCCAGATTGAAGTACTTCACTGAGATCTTTGTAGGCTTGGCTTTTCTTAGGGATTTCGTCCATGGCCATTTGGGTAAAGCCGAGCATGGCTCCAAGGATATTGTTAAAATCATGAGCAATTCCTCCTGCAAAAGTTCCCACCGCTTCCATTTTTACAGCCTGTCGAAGTTGTTCTTCCAGTTCAATCTCACGGGAAATGTTATGCCTGACAGCGACATAATTAATGATTTTTTTGGTGTCGTCTCTGATGGGTGTTATTGTTGTTTCTTCGAATAATATTTCACCAGATTTACTTTTGTTAATAAGTTGACCCTGCCAGATTTCGCCACTTGAGATAGTTGTCCATAGGTCTTGATAAAATGCTGATGAATGCTCACCACTTTTCAGAAAACGTGGGTTT
The DNA here is from genome assembly GCA_030635405.1 of Desulfocapsa sp. The sequence continues at coordinate 2,042 of DAOVZA010000024.1, read as the reverse complement.
TGCCCCATGGTTTCCTCTTTTGTATAGCCGGAAAGTTTTTCAAAGGCTGGATTTACATACTGGATAATTCCGTTATTGTCTGTGACAAGAACAGCATCCACGGCCTGCTCAATGGCAGTGGCAAGCATTTTAGTTGTCTCTTCTGCCCTTACTCTTTCAGTTATATCTTGTACTGTTCCTAGCGAACTGACAGGGTTACCCTTGTCGTCATATGTTACTACACAACGATCCTGCACATGTTTTACTGTGCCGTCATCCAGCAATATCCTGTGAGGAAGTTCACAGATTTTTTTGTCTTTGATTGCTGTTATATAGGCGCGTTTAACATATCTTTGATCATCCGGGTGAATGAGAGATGAGAGAGTCTTGGCGTTTGGGATGAAGTGAGCCGCTTCAAGGCCGCAAATTTGATACACCTCATCTGAACAAAGAAGCGTATCGTTCATAAAATCGTATTCCCAATGGCCTGTCTTTGCCAGTTTTTCAGCCTCTTTTAAGTTGGATTCACTTTTTTTCAGTTTTGTGTTTGCTTCGTGGTGTAGCCGGGCACTATGATGAGCCTCAAGCCTGGCGTTAATGATAGGTGCTATGTAGGAGCAGATATCTTTCAGTAAATCAACGTCATTACCGGTGTATGATTCTGTTTTGTTGCCAAGAAAAAGTATGGCAATTGTTTTTTCCTGAAATTGAATGGGAATGGCCACCCCGTTTTGAAGAGCTGTTTGAGTTATTGGCGAGGTGAATGGTTCGTTCTGGATGAAATGAGTTCCCGTTTCTAGCACTTTGTCGAGTATTCTTTTTGTGCTCTCATTCTCCGTTACGAGATCCTTGACGGCAATTGTATAGTATTTACATTGGATATTGTTCAGGCTGGTAATAATGACCTGATCCTGGTCATCAAAGTAGCCCAAGGAGCCATAATTGCAGTCGAAATTATTGTTTATGAGTTTCAGGACATGTTGGTACACAGCATCATCATTTATCGTTAGAAACAATGTGATGATACTGTTCTGGAGGGCAACTTTTTCTTTCGATTGTTTGAGTTGTTCTTCCAGACGTTTTTTTTCTGTGATGTCATTATAGATAACAACTATTTCTCCCGAATCCAGACGATAAACATAGTTAGCTCTACTTGTTTCAAGAAGATTGTTTCGGTATCTGTCTATGGGACAATCTTCAGCTATTCCAGTTGTGTGTACTCTTTTTATTGTTTGTAATAACTCTTCATGTGTTACATCCGGTGGGAAGGTTGAAACTTTACGGTTTATATAGTCTTGTCGATTAACTTTGGCGATTTCTCCACCTTTGCTATTTAAATCTACAATTACAAAGTCCTGGTCTCCATCAATGGGGCGATAAACACAAGCACCATTACCCATATTATTAAACAGTGAGCGATATCGTAATTCACTCTGTTTCGCTACTTGCTGGTGATGATTTTGTTGTGAGGCGGATCGGTAAATCAGATAAAAAAGAGGACAGCTGCTTAGCAGGAGAAAAAAAGCATCCTGAAGTAAGTAGATGGGAGAAATGGAGAATAGAGCGCTACTATGGTTAAACCATGGAATCAGTATTATGCCGAGGCTGGCAATCGATATATAAATAATGACAATTTTGATTGCAGTTTTTGCTGCATTGAGGTCTTTGAAAATCACCTTGGTATCACTAAAGAAGAATGGAAGTTTATGAGTATATTGACCCAGTGCTAATTTATTTTCAATTTAAGTTTAAGCTTTCAAAGGTGTAAATGTCAAGCTGTTGATAGAAAAAATGAAATAAAAACCGAGTGTTGCTTTGAATTAATGCTCTATAAAAGGAGTATTTATTATACTGAAATGCTTATCTTTAGTTGCTAAGAAGCAACTGGAAAGTATCTTGTGTATCTGTTTTATTGTACATTGTCGATGTTCGACGTTTTTGTCGACAAAGCTGAGAATGTCGAAGTGGGGTCAGAGTATAAAGAAAGATGTGTCTGTAACATAGTGTATTTACGTACTGTTGAATGGATTATTAATGTGGCACATTTCTGGCAAATAAAAATG
>DAOVZA010000110.1 GCA_030635405.1 Desulfocapsa sp. | reverse complement strand
GTACTAGGGTACGTCGTAATGATAGAAAAATTACAGCAACGAAGCAGATGGAGAGTTTTACGAGTCCATCAACTTTAGATCTGGTCGGTTTTATAAGGCAAGGTTATCTTAGCAACCATACCGTGAACTTTTCCATATGAGAGGGAAAAAGTCCCCTGGTGTTCCTCAACTATTTTTTCAACCAGTGTAAGCCCCATTCCCGTCCCATATGTTTTCGTTGTGAAAAAAGGATTGGCGACATGGTCAATATCTTCTCTTTTAATCCCATCACCGGAATCTTCTATAGTTATTTGCACTTCAGAACTCAATGATTTGCTGGTTATAGTTAAAACTCCACCGGATTTCATTGCTTCAACCCCGTTTCTTATCAAATGGTGCAGCATTTGCCGAATGCGTTTTGAGTCTATATAAAGCTCAGGGTCTGGAGAGGGCAGGTTAAGTTGATATAGAATGGATTGTTTTTTCATGGACCCATAAAAGAGCAGAATGCTTTTCTGGATGAGTGGATAAAGCGGCTGAAGACATTTGTCTGGCTTGTCTTCTCCCACAAAATTGAAGAGATCGTCCAGGGTCGATTCGATTTTTGATGATTCCATGATCATCATATCAAGGAACTTTTGAGTTTTTATATCAGAATTCTTTTTTCCAAGCAAACGGGCAATTCCACCAATGGAAGTTACAGGATTCCGAATAGCATGTACTAACTGCGCAGACATATGGCCAAGTGCCGAGTAACGTTCTGTCTCGATTAAAAGATCTTTATTTGTTTCCAGTTCTTGTGTTACTTCTTCAAGCTCTACGATCTTGTTTTGCATATCCTTGTAGGAACGGCTATGTTCAATCGCAAGACTTGCTTGATTTGCGAATATTTCGAGTGAATTGATGTCGTCAACTGTTATGGGGGTTGCTGTTACAAAATTATCAGCGATAATTATACCAAGGGATTGGTTGGGTGAGAATAAAGGGGTAATAACAAAATTTTCTTCCTGAAAACACTTTAAGAGATGCTTCGATATTGGCTCAGAATTGGCTAATCCATTTTGGACATGAATGCTTTGGCGGCTCTCACAGGCACGAATAAGAACATGGTTTTCGTTGTCTGCGGGTATCTTTAAGTTTTGGATTATTGCATTGAGTTCGGTATCATTGTCCATGATGGATAATGATACTTTGTCGAGGATATCAGCAAGGTGCAAGTTGTCTTTCTTAATTCCATCCCAAACTTGAGTAGCATCGGCTTTGAACTTTGGGCCAATGGCAAATCTTCCCTGTAGCTCTGTTCTGTCATCATTAAAAAGAAGAAGGAAGGCTCGGTTGAATTTTAATCCTTCTTCAGCTGTGATTCCAACCAGAATAGACTGAAGAACAGTGTTTAACTCTGTGCTGTTAAGATAGGCATTGTTCATCTTCAGATTAAGTTGATGGAGAAATTGTGTCCGGAAATTGGTATATTCTAACTGTTTTTGATAGCGATGGTTCTGAATGGTGAGTTTACGTTTTTGTAAAACTCTTCTTACTGCGAGATTGAAGCCATCCACCGTAACAGGTTTGACCAGAAAATCATCGGCACCCTGTCGAAGACAGTGAAGTGCAATTTGTAGATTCGTTGTTCCCGTAAGCATCATAATGCTCATATCGGGATAGAGAGGAGCAATCTCCTTGAGAAGATCCGTTCCGTCACAGTCAGGTAGACCAATGTCGAGCAGGGCAAGAGCTATGGATTCCCTTTCAAGAATTTGCTTGAGTTCGGCGCCGTTGCAAGCCGTTAAGACTGTAAAACCTTCTTTAGTGAGAAGTGTTTCAATAAGAAGAAGAATTTCCTCGGAATCGTCTACAATTGCAACTTTTTCGCCGGGTTCAAGAAAGTCCTTTGCAGGATAAGTGTCATCAAGGAAATCTGTTGGAGGAGGGGCAACCATTGGGATTCACACTGGTTGAACATTCTTATATTATTTAAATCAGATTAAAATAACTTTACAGGGCTGGTCGAAAAAGAAAAGGAAAAACCACTTTTGTTTTTATATTTTTCCAACGATAGCAGATGGTGTGGATGTGAAAGATGAAGTAAGTGATAGTGAACTACAGAAAGTTATAGCCGATTTCCTCGAAATGGGGCATGCCGACAATATTTTCGAGATGTTTAAGCAGGACCATCGTTACTATTCATGGGTGGGTGACCTGCTTGATGATGATCGTTTTGCAGTACGTTTAGGCGTTGCTGTTCTTTTTGAAGAACTGAAAAAGCATTGTAAAGATGATGTTTATCTGGCTGTTCCATCACTCTGTAAGGTTCTAAAAACTGCTCTTCCTCATGTTCGTGGAGAGGCAGTGAACATACTCGGAATTATAGGAAGTGAAGAGGCATTGGACTGTGTCAGGGAAGCTTTGCAGGATGAATCACCTCAGGTACGTGAAGTGGCGGTAGATGTTTTGGAGGAATGTGAGTGAAAGAGATTTTTGCTGAAGGTGGTAGACTTTCCGTAGGCCTTACCGGATATGAACCACGAATTGGGCAGCAGCAGATGGCGGAGGCTGTATCTGACATATTACTTGAAGGAAGCGAGCGAGACGATGGCCGTGCATCACTCTTATTAGTAGAAGCTGAAACTGGCATTGGTAAAACTCTTGCTTATTTGGTTCCAGCCCTTCTTTCGGGGCAGCGTGTTGTAATATCAACGGCGACAATTAATCTTCAGGATCAGATTGTTAAAAAAGAAATTCCCCTTCTTGAGAAAGTATTGGAAATGAATATTCCAGCACTTTGTATAAAGGGAAGGCAAAATTACCTCTGTCATTATCGCTGGTTTCAATACTGCTCAAATCCTCAGGCCTCATTCATTGAAAATGACGATATTACGAAAATCAGTGACTGGCTTAATAGTACAGAAACCGGAGACAGAGCCGAACTTTCCTGGCTGCCTGATCGTTCACCTCTCTGGCCTAAATTATCAGCTCATTCTAACCAATGTCTGGGAAGTGATTGTCCGGAATTTCAACTCTGTTTTGTCAACCGTTTACGTAAACAAGCTGGTTCAGCTCGTATTCTAATTGTTAACCATCATCTTTTTTTCTCAGATCTTGCCTTGCGTCAAGCTGGATTTGGGGAAATATTACCTCGGTATCAGTCAGTAGTTTTTGATGAAGCACATCATTTAGAGAATGTTGCGACTAATTTTTTTGGTAAACATTTTAGCCATTATCAACTTCTCGATTTGATAGGAGATCTTGAACGGCAGGCAGAGTCCGATTTAAAATCATCTGCTTTTGATGAAGTGCTTGGATCTGCTCGTGGCCTCAAACAACGACTGGATATATTTGCTTCACTCTTCCCTGCAAAGAGGGGGCGGTTTCCTCTAAATCCTCTTGTTGATACTGTGAAAAATTGGAAAGAAACTTTAGATTCTTTAGTGCAGGGATTGGAGCGACTTGCTGAGAAATGTTTAAGACTATCGAGTCATGGTGAAATTTGGAACCTGTTTGCTGATCGTTCTTTCGAACTTCAAAAGAATCTTCTTCATATTGCAGGACCAGAACAGACGGATGAAGGATATTTTATACGCTGGTATGAAAGAAGAGAGAGAACTGTGAGTCTTTCAGCAACCCCTGTGAAGGTTGCTAAAGAATTGGAGAATTGTTTGTATAGCTCTGTACAATCATGCATAATGACTTCGGCTACGCTCACCACTGGTGGTGATTTCAAGTATATGCGTGATCGCCTTGGGATCGATGATGAATGTAAAACATTGCGTCTGCAATCCCCCTTTGACTATAAAGGTCGAACTCTGTTATATGTACCGGAGCAGGGTTTTCCTGAGGCCGCTGCTGCAAATTATAGTGAAGCCATAAGTAATCGTATTTATGAGTTGTTAAAAATCAGTCGAGGCCGTGCTTTAGTTCTTTTTACCAGTTTCAGAGCCATGGATATGGTCGCTGAATATCTTACGGGTAAATTAACATATCCGGTTTTGGTACAGGGGACGGCTTCCAGACATGCTTTGCTTGATCAGTTTCGTGAAACCAATGATTCTGTTTTACTGGCAGTTGCATCTTTTTGGGAGGGGGTAGATGTTTCGGGAGACTCTTTGAGTTGTGTGCTAATTGATAAACTGCCCTTTGAAGTTCCGAGTGATCCTGTTATTCAGGCAAGAATGAAAGCAATTGAAGCAGATGGTGGCAAGCCTTTTTTTCAGTTTCAAATACCACGAGCAATTCTTACCCTGCGTCAGGGAGTAGGACGCCTCATGCGTTCCACTGGAGATAAGGGTGTTATCGGTATCTTGGATATCCGTCTCTATTCAAAAGGTTATGGTCGAACATTTCGTGCCAGTCTTCCCCCATCTCCTGTGGTACGAACCCTTGAAGATGTAGAAAGATTTTTCGCAACAGATAAAATTAAAGGATAAAAAATGGCAGTCATCAGTACCGCAATCCATAAAGAACAATTGATGCATGCCATCGAACCTGAAGTTGCAAAAATTGATCATGCTATGAAACTGGATTTGCAGGAAGCAACCGCCGAAGCAGATCCATTATTAAGTGAAATCCTCGATTATGGAATTTTTAATGGAGGAAAACGTTTGCGACCGCTTCTTGTTGTGTTGGCTGCACACCTCTGTGCTCGAGTGAAAAAATATGAACAGAATGACTCCATTTATAAGCTTTCGATAGCTTTCGAATATCTGCATGGTGCAACCCTTTTTCATGATGATGTTATTGATAATGCAGAAATGCGACGTGGCAAAGCTTCAGTAAATGTAGAATTTGGAGTGATTGCAGCTATTCTTGGCGGTGATTTCCTTCATTCTCGTTCCATGTATATTATTGGTACACTTGGTGGAAAGGCAGCGCTCGAAGTTTTCTGTGATGCAACAAATGCCATGGTTGATGGTGAATTTCTTCAACTTCGTAATTCCAAAAAATTTGATGTCTCAGAAGATGAGTATTTCGAGGCAGTAAAGGGAAAAACAGCTTTACTCATAGCAGCGACCTGTGAAATTGGTGCTCTTGCAGCTGGCGGAACCGTTGCCGAGCAACAGGCTCTCGCTGAATATGGTATAAGTCTTGGCACCGCTTTTCAGATAGTTGATGATTTACTTGATTATCAGGGAGATCCTCAAAAAACAGGAAAGATCGTTGGAAATGATTTTAGGGAAGGGAAAAGCACTCTTCCTGTTATTTTGGCCATGGCTTCAGCTAATTCAAAAGATCGAGGGAGACTACTGTTTCTCCTTGAAAATGAAGATGCAAGGCGAGATGGTTATGATGAAGTGTACGCGCTGATTGAGAAATACGATGGCTTTAAGCAAAGTCGTAAGAAAGCAGAATTAATTGTTGAAAAAGCCGTTTCTGGTCTTGATATTTTTTCAGATGATGAGTGCCAATCTGTTATTGCAGTGTTAAATGCTTTGGCGCAATACGTATTATCAAGGGAAAAGTAGTTTGCTGTATTTAAAAATTCTTTATACAACTGAAGGGTTATGACGAGAAAAATCAGGAAAAAAAGAAAACCAGCAACGCGTCGTAAAAAGAAAGGTAGCTCTCGATCGTTACTTTCCGTGAGAATATTTTCTTTTTTTATACTCCTTGGTTTGCTGCTGTTTTCAATGGGTGCTGCAGGGTATGTGATTTTCTTCAGAACCACCATCGCCCATGGGGCAATAAATACAGAAAACAATCCTGCAATAGCGTTCGAAGAACCCTATACTTCTATCCCGGAGCTACCCTCTGATATCCCACCTGAAAATGATAGCAGCTTACCTATGGTTGCAATCATTATTGATGATATGGGGTATCATAAGGAGATAGGGGCCAAATTACTCGATCTTCCCTTGAATCTGACTTTTTCATTCCTGGCGGCTGCTCCTTTTACTGCTGAACTTGAGGAATCAGCTTTCCAGGCTGGTAGGATTATACTTTTACACCAGCCAATGGAACCCAAAAGTAAGGAATGGGATCCTGGTCCTGGTGCTTTTCTTCTCGGGCAAAGCAAAGAAGAGCAAAAAACACTTTTTCAGCAAAATCTTGCAGGGGTTCCCCATGCAGTTGGTGTTAATAACCACATGGGCTCGTTATATACTGAAAATCGTGAAGCCATGGATAATTTAATGGTTCTGGTTCGTTCCCAAAAGTTATTTTTTGTGGATAGCTTTACTACGGCATCAAGTCAGGGGCTTGCAGCGGCTCAGGCAGCAGGTATTCCAACAGCAAGGCGTCACATCTTTCTTGATAATGTGCATTCACAGGATAAGGTTTGTAATCAACTGCAGGAGTTGGTGAAGCGTGCCGAGAAAGATGGCTGGGCTATTGGGATAGGCCATCCAAATGAAGCCACTCTTGCGGCATTGACAAATTGCCAGGAGAATTTACTGAAACGTGTGCGTTTAGTGAGTGCTCAGGAATTACTGGTCGAGCTGAATCAACTCTAAGGAGCCTGCCTGTTTAGCAGACTCCTTAATGAATTATTTCTTTATTACCCTTTATTAATCTTGAAGTTACTCACCATGCTTTTAAGGGTGTCTGCAATTACGGCAAGGTCATTGGCACTACCCTTTACTGTATCGCCTGTACTGGAAAGTTCTTCAGTGAGTTCAGACATCTCTGTTATGTCGTGAGCAATCTCATCAGAAGCGCTAGAGCTTTGCGCCACATTCTCATTAACCTCACCAATACCCACTGCTGCCTGATGGATATTTTCAGCGATTTCGTTGGTGGTTGCGGTTTGTTCTGCAACTGAATCTGTAATCCCTGTAACAATGGCATCAACCTGCTCAATTACTTTTGTTATTTGACGAATTTCAGCAACAGTTTCATTTGTTGACCCCTGCATGAGCTCGATGGATGACCTGATTTCTCCGGTGGCCGCTGCAGTTTGCTTGGCCAGTTCTTTAATTTCATTTGCGACAACTGCAAATCCCTTACCTGCTTCTCC
>DAOVZA010000032.1 GCA_030635405.1 Desulfocapsa sp. | reverse complement strand
CCGATCATGAAAATTGCAGGGGCTATCATCACTAACCGTGGTGGACGAACCTGCCATGCTGCCATCATCTCCCGTGAGCTTGGAATTCCATGTGTCATTGGAACAGCGGATGGCACCGATCATATCAAAACCGGTATGGAGATCACCGCATCTTCCGCTGAAGGCGAAACCGGCTATGTGTATGAAGGTCTGCTCAAGTTTGAAATTGATAGACAGGATCTTGGTAACCTGCCCGAGACCAAGACCAAAATCATGATGAACCTTGCCATTCCGGAAAAAGCATTCACCGAATGTCAGATTCCTAATGATGGTGTTGGGCTTGCCCGTGAGGAGTTTATTATTAACTCCCACATCGGCCTGCATCCGCTGGCACTCTACAATTATGAAGAATTGAAGAAATCAGACGATCCTGAGAAAAAGGAAATCGTTGCCAAGATTGATGCTAAAACCGGGGCATACGATGATAAACGCCAGTTCTTTATTGACAAAGTAGCTGAAGGTGTTGGTCGTATTGCCTGTGCATTCTACCCTAATGATGTCATTGTTCGTCTCTCTGATTTCAAGAGTAACGAATACGAAAACCTTACGGGTGGCACACTGTACGAGCCAAAAGAAGAAAACCCAATGATTGGATGGCGTGGAGCTTCCCGCTATTACGACCCTAAATATCGCCCAGCATTTGAACTTGAATGTGCCGGCCTGTTAAAAGCCCGAAATGAAATGGGCCTTGATAACATCAAACTGATGGTACCATTCTGCCGTACTCCTGAAGAGGGTAAGAAAGTCATCCAGGTCATGAAGGAATGTGGTCTGGTACAGGGCGAGAATGGCCTTGAATTGTACGTAATGTGTGAGATCCCAAGTAATGTCATCTCAGCCGATGCCTTTGCCGATATCTTTGATGGTTTCTCAATCGGTTCCAATGATCTGACTCAACTCACCTATGGACTTGATCGTGACTCCGGCATCATTGCTGGAATTGCTGATGAACGTGATGAGGCAGTGAAAGATATGATCCGTATGGTTATCAAAACTGCCAAACGCCGTAATAAGAAAATCGGAATTTGTGGCCAGGGACCATCCGATTTTCCTGAATTTGCGACATTCCTTGTTGAGCTTGGAATCGACTCCATGAGTCTTATTCCAGATACTGCCATCAAGACCCGTTTAGCTGTTCATGAGAAAGAAAAAGAGATGGGTATAGCACCCTGATTATCTTTTAAGGCTTTAGATAAGTACTTCGGGGCAAGGTGATATCTTCACCTTGCCCTAAGTTGTTTTAAGGTAATAAAAGATTTGCGAGATTTCTTCCCCATTGCAAATAGCCAACAAAACAAATCAAAATAAATTTTAATTGTCTTACACCTAAACCCTTTTGATTATCTTTTCTTATGTGCTTATGCCAAGATAGAAGTATGGCTATTATACTTTTTTCTTAACTGGAGGAAATTTCATGGCTACCAGTACTACGAGCGCGGTAACTACCAACAAGGGAAAACGTTTCCAAGTCCTTATTGGAGCAATTCTTGTCCAACTTATTCTTGGTACAGTCTATGGTTACTCAATATTCTGGGAGCCACTCAGCTCAGATATCTTCCCGCCCATCATCACAACAGCTCAACAGACAGCTCAAATTAACGCCGGAACTTTCGTTGAAGGCACTATAGTTGTCGCAGATCTTGCCACGGTCAAGATTGAAATGGCAAAACAGCAAGGTATTCTGAAATATGCCTTTTCAATCTGTATTTTAAGCTTTGCCACCGTCATGGTAATTGCCGGACGTGTTCAGGATGTCAAAGGGCCACGATTTCCTGCAATTATCGGAGGACTACTGATGGGCACCGGTTTTATCTATGCCGGTCTCATGACAAATGCCATTGTTTTTTATCTTGCTCATGCCCTTTTTGCCGGAGTTGTAACACTTCTTGTACTTATGGTTTTTGATGCATTCTTTGGGCACGCCACGGAAGACTCAGTCATTATACGATACGCTCCAATGGGTATTATGACGACCTGTATTGTCGCCAGTGTTTTACTTGGCAGCCAGTATGTTGGGAAGGTTGCAGAAATGGACAGGCTCCTTCTGTTATGGGGAACCATCGGTTTCATGGCAGGAGCTGGAATTGGTTTTGCCTACGTTTGTCCCATCGCAGCTCTTATGAAATGGTTTCCTGACAATAAAGGATTGGTAAGTGGAATTGCTGTGGCCGGGTTTGGTCTGGGAGCGTATCTCTTTAGTCAAAAATGGGGAGCTCTTGGCTATATTGGCAAACAGGGCATCTTCCCATTCTTTATTATGCATGGCGTGATTTGTATTGTAGGAGTTACAACTGGCGCACTTTTACTTAGCAACCCACCATCAGCTGCTCCTGCTGCTGTAAACAATACAGTTAAAACAGATTCGACATGGCAGGAGACATTAAAAGAACCTGCTTTTTATCTTCTCTGGCTAATGTTCTTCAGTGGTGCCATGGCAGGTCTTATGGTCATAGGTATTATCAAAGTATTTGCCGGAGAACAACTGGTCTCAGCTGCTATGGATGCTGGGAATACTCTAAGTGCATCCGAGATAAGTGCATTGATGTTAAAAGGATCTGCTGCGGTAGGTCTGCTCGCAATTTTTAACGCAATTGGAAGAATAGTATGGGGTTTTATTTCTGATCGAATTGGTCGAACTGCAACTTTTGTTGCCATGTTTCTTCTTCAGGCAGGTATCATGTTCTTCCTGGCTGGAATGAAAACTGAAGCAACTCTTAGTTTTGGAGCTGCACTGGTCGGATTTAATTTTGGTGGTAATTTCGCCCTGTTTCCTTCTGCCACTGCCGATTTTTTTGGGGCAAAGAACCTGGGTGCTAACTACGGTTGGGTCTTCACTGCATATGGTATTGCAGGGGTTGTTGGTATCGCAGCGGGAAACTTTGCTAAAATCCTGACTGGTAGTTATGCTGCAGCATTCACCCTTGCTGCTGCTCTCTGTTTGCTTTCAGCCGGACTTGCAATAGTTTTACAGGTAAAGCAGAAAAAGAAAGAACAACATGTGTAATGGAGAAACATCGATGAGGAGAAGGAATTAACACCTTCTCCTCATCGATACCCCATGACACACCTAAACAGAATTCTATTTTTCAGAGTCTAAAGATTTTGCTTCGTCCACAAGCATCACCGGAATATCATCTCTTATCTCATAAAGCAGATTGCATTTTTTACACAGCAACCCATCCTTTGTTTCATTGAGTACCACCGCTTCCTTGCATTTAGGGCAGGCCAGAATATCAAGCAGTTCCTGACTAATCATTTTCAGTTCTCCAATACATGAATTATTGTCACAGATTTATATTACCTTTAAGTGCTCTATTCTAGCACGGATGGTTGCACATTTCATCTTGAATCAAATCATTCTATTTCACAATTTCGTAGCTAGACTGTTACCCGGAGACATGGTACATTCTTGAAAACTTTTCGATTAAAGGAATAGGAATATGGATAACAAAATTGGTTTTATCGGCGGCGGCCAAATGGGTGAAGCTCTGATTCGTGGAATTATTGATTCTGGACTTTATCAGGCAGAGAGTATCTCCATAGCAGAACCAAACCAGGAACGTCGCGACTACATGACAGCTACCTATGGTGTTCAGGGCTTTTCCGATAGCAAAGAACTCTGGGATAGCTGTGCAACCATCATTCTTGCAGTGAAACCCCAGATCATGGGTATTGTCCTTGAGTCAAGTAAGACTTTTGTTACCCCCGAGCATCTGATCATTACCATTGCAGCAGGCTTGCCCATCTCTTTTTATGAAACAGCTCTTCAGCGTGATGATTGTAAAATAATACGCGTTATGCCAAATACTCCGGCACTTGTGCTTGAGGCGGCATCGGGATTCAGTGGAAATAAAAATGTAACTGCTCATGACTTGCTCCGGTGTGAAGAGATCTTGAACAAAATAGGAAAGTCCGTTGCTCTCGATGAATCAGCACTCGATGCAGTTACAGGACTCTCAGGATCAGGTCCTGCCTATGTATTCACCTTTGCTGATGCGATGATAGACGCTGGTATTAAAGCAGGTTTGCCACGCCCCACAGCTGAAACGCTTGCCTTGCAAACAATTCTAGGTTCGGTAAAACTTCTCATTGAAACACAGAAACATCCTGCAGAATTACGAGCCATGGTTACCTCTCCTGGTGGCACAACGATTGCTGCACAACATGTTCTTGAGAGAAGTGGATTCAAAGGAATTGTTATGGATGCCATTGAAGCTGCAGTGAATCGCTCCAAAGAACTGGGCCAGAGCTGATTGATATGCCGCAACTTTCAGAAGCCTTTCGCACAACTCTCACCCTCTCGCTCAAACATGTCGGGATTGTAACAAAAAAAGATTATGCCCCGGCGACTGAACTTGCAAAAACCATAGTAAAAAGGCTGAAACAACGGAAAATTGCCGCTTCAATTAATACGCTGAGTGATGATCTGGATGTTCTCATTATCCTCGGAGGGGATGGTACCTTGTTACATGTTGCTGACCAGGCAGCACGTCACTCTATCCCGGTGCTCGGCATCAATATGGGACATCTGGGGTTTCTAACGGAACGTACCGAAGGAGAAGCACTGGACGCTGTGGATGAGCTGATATCTAAAACAGTCACCATTGAAAATCGCATGATGCTCAAGGCATCCCTAACAAAGGATGGCAAAACTGGTCGATCTCGCTATGCATTAAACGAAGCAGTCATAAGCAAGGGTGCGCTGGATCGCGTTTTACAACTCTCAACACGAGCCGACAAAGAATATATAACAACCTATAAAGCTGATGGCCTTATCTTCTCCACGCCAACAGGATCAACGGCTTACAACCTCTCAGCGGGTGGCCCACTGGTATATCCCGGGGTTGCATCTATTTTGGTAACACCCATCTGCCCCTTTATGCTCGGTTCTCGACCAGTACTTCTTCCAGCGCATAGCCGCCTGCGAACAAGCCTTGAACCCGGACACAACCATAGGGCTCAAATCATTGTGGATGGACAACCTATATGGGAGATGGATGACAAAGACGTTCTGAAAATTGAAGCAGCAAAACATCCTTTGCGGCTCATAATTTCTCCCGATCGGGATTACTTTGCAATTTTAAGAAACAAACTACATTGGGGAATGTCTTAACCAATTCTTACTACTCAGTTTTAACTTTTCTTCTTCTTAATGCCATACTTCTTCATCTTATATTGCAGCAGGCTCTTGGTAATTCCAAGTTTTTCAGCAGCTCTGGCTTGCACATAAGAAGTATCATCTAATGCCTTATTCAGCATCTTATCTTCTATGGCATAAAGTACGTCATTAAGGCCAGCATCAACTGGTATCACCTGTCCAATGTCAAAATCACTACCAAATGCATTCCGATTATCTCCGCCCAGTGATTCAGGTTGAACATCAACATCCTTTATTTCATTATCATCACAAAGAATAGCAGCACGCTCAATGGTATTTTCAAGCTCCCTGACATTCCCATCCCAGGGCAAACTCACAAGAAGCCGCATGGCCTCCTTGGTAATCGTAAGACCGGGTTTACCAAGCCTGTCGGCAACTGTTTCCACAAAGTAGTTCACAAGTAAGGGAATATCATCCTGACGTTCACGCAACGCTGGTAAGGCAAGATGTATAACGTTTAGACGATAGTACAGATCTTCACGGAAATTACCGTTACTCACCTCTTCTTTGATTTCCCGATTGGTGGCACTAACTATCCGCACATCCACCTGTAAAGTTTTGGTGCCGCCCACCCGTTCAAAACACTTTTCCTGAATAGCTCTTAACAGCTTTGCCTGCAAAGCCAATGGAACTTCACCAATTTCATCAAGAAACAATGTCCCCTTATCTGCCATCTCAAAACGACCTTTACGCATGGCGATAGCACCTGTAAAAGCACCCATTTCATGACCAAACAATTCACTTTCAAGGAGATTTTCAGCAAGAGCGGCACAGTTAACCGTTATAAAAGGCTGATCAGATCTTGGACTGTTAAAATGTATGGCTTTGGCAACCAGTTCCTTTCCTGTTCCACTTTCACCAGTGATAAGCACCGATGAAGGTGTGGGAGCGACCTTTTCAATTAACTCATACACATGCTGCATGTGTTTGCTTTTACCAACCATCCCGGAATATCCGGTACGATCCAGCATTTCCTCACGCAAACGGCTGTTTTCCCGAAGAAGAGAGTAGTGTTGAATCGCCTTATTCACATTGATGAGCAGTTCATCGTTAGAAAAAGGTTTTGAAAGATAGTTATACGCACCTGCCTGCATGGCAGAAACTGCTTTATCAACCTCTGCAAAAGCAGTGATCATAACCACTGGAAGATTAGGGTTATTCTCTTTGATCTTCTCTAACAATTGCAGGCCATCCATGCCAGGCATCTGCATATCAGTGATGACCAGATCAAGATCAATAGCTTCCACCTGCACAAGACCATCTTTTCCAGATGGTGCAGTGAAAACTTCAAAGCCTTCATCGCGAAGCAGTTCTGAGAGAACTATGAGATAATTGGGCTCATCGTCAACAACAAGTATTGAATACATAATTCCTTTTTACCGTATGTAATTAATGACTTTTTGAAGCAAGCCATTCTTTCATTTGTATTAAAAGCTCTGGAGGGACAAATACATTATTACCACCTGCCAATCTGGTTCCAGGGCGCATATCACCATGATAATCACTACCTCCGGTGAGTAACAGATCATTCTCTTCAGCGAATTTTCTGATCCGCTTGCGCATCTTCTTTTTCTGAGTGGGATAGTATGTTTCAATTCCCGCGAGGCCATAGGATTTAAGAACAGGCAGTAAAGTAGAAAGAGATGTCAGGGTTTTATCAACCTGAATGGGATGCGCCAGTACTGCAATGCCACCCGCAGCGACAATAAGATTTATCGCTTCTTCTGCAGAATACGCAAATCTTGCCACATAGGCCTTGCCATCTTTCTTAAGATACTCATCGAAGGCCTGGTGCACTGATCTTACCTTTCCATGTTTCATAAGTAACTTTGCAATATGTGGACGACCAGTCTGACCGTATCCCGATATCTTTTTTAATTCTTCAACGGTTGCATCAATCCCGAGAGCTCGTAACTTTTCAATTATTTTTTCGTTTCGACCATCTCTTGCCTCCTGCAACATTGCAAGAGCAGCTGCAAGTTCAGCATTCGCGGGATCCATATAGTAACCGAGTATATGCAAAGCCTTCTTTTTATGAACCACACTCACTTCAAGCCCGGGAACCACCTCAACATCATACTTAGCACTAGCCCCCAATGCCTCTTCTACACCAGCCATGGTGTCATGATCGGTAATCGCAAGTGCTGAAACTCCACTGCGCGAGGCAAGCTCCACCAGTTCTGTAGGGCTTTTCGTTCCATCTGAAAACCAGGAATGAGTATGTAAATCAATGGTCATAGTAATCAACTACATGAAAGAATAGGTTTTTGTAACATCGTAAAATAACAGAATAACATTCTCTTAGTATATACACTGCTTTCTGTTTGGGCAATAGTGAACTGTTCGCACTTTTCTTACTCTCGGTACCTTGACAGTCTTTTCTTTCATTCACACTTTCTCATTATGTTAAAAATTCAGCAAAAAAATATAACGGGGAAAACACACCATGAATAACATCATCATTAGCTGTCCCTCCTGTGGAACAAAAAATCGAATTCCAGCAGGAAAACAGCATCTTTCACCTAAATGCGGAAAATGTGGAAACAAAATATCTTCGCCTGGCCAGGCAGTCCCTGTCGAATTGACTGACTCTGAGTTCCAGTCGTTTATATCCAGCTCTTCACTACCCGTAATGGTTGACTTTTATTCACCCACATGCGGTCCCTGTAAAGCAATTGCTCCTGTTATCACAAATCTTGCCAGGGATTATCACGGTAAATTTATTATTGCCAAACTTGACACATCAAGCAACCCTGGCACAGCAATGCATTACAAAATTCGAGGTGTACCCAGCCTGTTGTTTTTCAAGAACGGTCAAGTGGTTGATCAGATTGTCGGAGCACCTCCGGAGCCACAACTTCGACAGAAGCTTGACACCATACGATAACTTGAAATACCATATTCAAACTTTTTCCTTCAGTTTTTAGCCCATCATCCGATATAGTTATGTCAGTTTTCTTTTAATATCGAAAAAAACTTAAGGTGTCTCATGGTACGCGCAGTTTCAGTCTTTCTTTTATTATTTTTACTCAGCAGTTGCTCACGCATCCCTCAACCTGCGTCTTATGCCTATACTGAACAGCAGAAAATGCAGGCAGCTCACCACTGGGATGTCCTGGCAAGTGACGTTGCAAACCGAATCAATAATCAGCTGGTTATAAGCGATTATACTGACAAATCTGTTTTTGTTAAAGCCACCTGCGGGGATGATGCCAATCCATGTGAAAGGGGACAAACATCACAGTTTAACGAAGGGTTTCGGGATCTTCTTATAACCAGACTAGTCAATTTTGGTGTCCCCACAAGCTTTGAAAACAAAGTCTCTGACATTGAAGTCAATTATAAGGTTCAGGTAATCTATCACGCCAGTAACCGCCAAAGCCTTGCACCGGGTACATTAACAATACTTACGGCTGCGATATCTGTTTTCCGTCACGCACCCACAACAATACAAATGCTGGCTCTCGCGGCAGGCCTGGACATTGCAAATTCAGCAGCTCCTGTTGCCGGACACTATGAAGTAATTATCACAACATCCATGGTTTCTGATGAAAAATATCTATTCAGAACCTCTGATATTTACTATATTAATGATCCAGATTTCTGGCATTACCAGAACGCACCAGCAGGCAAAACCATTCAAATGGTCACAACCGTACAATAAACTATCTATTCATGAAAAAAAATCACCTACTCATCGTTATTGCAGCAATCAGTTTAATGCTTTCCGGCTGTTCAACCTTAAACTGTACTCGCCTTGAAGGATTGGTCGGTGGAGATGTTAACCTGATCAGCCTGAGCAATAAAATAACAGACGATCTCACAGAGTCCGCCATGCCTCCTCTGATGCCAAGGCACCCTGAAGATGCAATCCTCACATCAACCTTTGTTGATCTTGACCAACTGGAAAGAACATCACGACTAGGACGTCAATTACAGAGTCACATAGGAGCACGGTTAGTCCAACTCGGCTATACGGTAAAAGAAGTGAACCTTCGTCACACCATGCAAATGACACCTGGAGACGGTGAAAGAATACTTTCCAGAGTGCTTTCTGAAATAACACCGGAACAGTCGGTTCAGGCAATCCTTGCTGGAACATATTCCATCAACAACCGAACACTTTACCTCACTGCCAAACTGATCAATCCAACCAACAGAAACATTATTTCAGCCCAGAGTTATAAACTTTGTATGGACGACTCCCTGTTATCCACATTTGGACTTATGAGACAGAGTCATATTAAAAGCGATGAGATACAACCGCCTTCTGAATCGATTATCAACAAGATATTCTACTGATAAAAGCAAAAATTACTGCACATGCTCACCATTCACTGCGCTGCATGCTGAAAAAAACTTTGGAAATACGACAAAATAGGCCAGGGAGAAGTCCTACGCTGTCACAAGGACCGTATAAAAAAAATGTTCAATTCGCAGATGCATGAACATAAAATACAATGTCCATGTGGAAAAAATATTGGAATAGATAAGGGCAGTTATTATTCAATGATCAGTAAATCATTCATATACAAGGGAAGAAAAAGAAATTAAATTTGCATAAATACTGCTATTTATCTGGACTTTTCCATTTTTCCTGCTTAAAAAAATGAGAACAAACAATTGATTCCAACAAATTCGCCAGTTAACATTCAAATTTCTGAATTGTTTTTATGATGCGCCATTTCTTATTAATACTCTTTCTGTCATTTTCACTAAGCTTTCATGTTGTTCAAACAGCAGAAGCAATAGAGTCAATTCCTTTCAGTGAAACATCGCAGGACGCTTACAAACGCATATCTCCGAAGCTTATTCGAGAGATGAAAAATTTGGATGCAACCCTTGGTGATCCGGTCTTCATTAGAGTTTTCAAAGAAGAAAAGCAACTTGAGGTATGGCTCAGACGGGGACTCACCTATATTTTCTTTAAATCTTACAGCATCTGTCATCATTCGGGCGACATTGGCCCCAAAATACGAGAAGGCGACAAACAGAGTCCTGAAGGATTTTACAGCGTAAGCTCCAAACAGTTGAATCCTAATTCCAGTTATCACCTTTCCTTTAATTTGGGATTTCCTAACAAATATGACAGGAGCTACAAACGGACCGGAAGTCTCTTAATGATCCATGGACGATGCTCATCCGTTGGCTGTTTTGCCATGTCTGATTTTCGTATGGATGAGATTTATACCATTGTGGAATCGGCCATCATTTCAGGACAGCATCAGGTTCCTATACATATCTTCCCGTTTAAAATGACCCGGGCCAATATGGCTGCACATCAGGATTCAAAATGGGTTGATTTTTGGAAAAATCTTAAGGAAGGATATGATTATTTTGAAGGACACCATTCCCCTCCCGTTGTAACGGTTCAGAATAAACGCTATCACTTCAAGACAATCAACATACATCTATTTGGCGGAACATTACCGCCTCCAGTACCTCGCCTGCAATACGTTTCAATGAAGAGGAAGTTTGAGATACAGGAGATTGTTGCCTCCCTGCCAGTGCCTGAGAAACGACAACGGCTACTCCTGGCAAAGGCTAAAAAACCTACTCCTTCAGTTCCAGCCCTTCTTGGTCTAGGAGACTGATCGTTTTACCATCCACGCTGATCAAGCCTTCCTCACTCAT
>DAOVZA010000221.1 GCA_030635405.1 Desulfocapsa sp. | reverse complement strand
TCATCCTTGGGATCATACACAAGAAGACTCCCCCCTCGAAACTCAGCCATACTCGCAGCTGCTTCCTGAATGGAGCTATCACTTGAAATCTTACGTAACGTTTTAACCAGATCACCAACACGAACCGAAAACAGGTACAGGTCATCACCACTACGTTTTGAAACTTTATGATGACGCAGTTCACTGTAAGCCGTGGAAACAATTTTTTCTGAGAAGCTTTTCAGGTAAAAATGTGCAAAAGATGGTTCTTTTTCAACAAGATCCAGGAAAATTTCACGGGGCAGCAGAAAACAAAAAGTGTCTTCCACAGTTTCAATATTTAAGTTTGCTGGAGTTCCACGAATGATTCCAAGCGCACCAATATAGGCACCGACCCCACGAAAATCTTTCAGAGTAACTTCCCCCTGATCATCTTCGATAAAAGCCTTCACCCCACCACGTTGAATAAGGTACAGATGGGTAATGTCTGTTTCACCCTGTTTGAGAAGACGTGTCCCTTTGGGATAAAAATCCACACGACAATGCCTGGCAATATTGTTAAGTGCAGCATCATCCAAGCCATCAAAAGGCATGATTCCCCTGAAAAAGTCAATCGCCATTTCAGGTGCTACAACATGAACATCTCCACTTGCGGCCATTCGGGTTCCCCGTGACAAAATCCTAACAAAAAAAAGCGGGATTTTCTAAAATAAGAAAATCCCGCTTTTCGCCTTATTAAACAGCAGCAGTTTGTATATCTAAGAACTGCTTTTTTCGTTCTGTATTCTTCATCATAACAGACAATTGCTTATTTGTTATCAAGTGTCTTTTTACCGTTAATCAAATCTTCCACAACTGAAGGATCTGCAAGGGTTGAAGTATCACCAAAATCCTCGAAGTCATTGGCAGCGATCTTACGAAGCACACGACGCATGATCTTTCCACTTCTGGTCTTTGGCAGACCTGGAGCGTACTGGATTGCATCGGGTGTTGCTATTGGTCCTATTTCTTTACGAACATGCATTCTCAGTTCAACAAGAAGCTCGTCGTTCTGTTCAACACCGGTATTTGGAGTAACAAAAGCGTAAACAGCTTGTCCTTTAATCTTATGAGGCATACCAACAACAGCAGCTTCTGCAATCTGTGGATGAGAAACAAGAGCAGATTCGATCTCAGCAGTTCCTAAGCGATGTCCTGAAACATTTACAACATCATCAAGACGACCCATGATCCAGAAATAACCATCATCATCTTGTCGAGCTCCATCTTCAGGATCGTAGGTATTATCATAGCGGCTGAAATAGGCTTTCTTGTAACGTGCAGGATCACCAAACACACCACGAAGCATTCCTGGCCACGGCTTACGAATAACAAGATGCCCCCCTTCATTGGGAGCGGCCTCGTTACCTTCTTCATTGAAAATTGCAACATCAATTCCAGGAAGCGGAAGGGTTGCAGAACCGGGTTTAGTTGGTGTGGCATAGGGGAGTGGTGAAATCATAATTCCACCGGTCTCAGTCTGCCACCATGTATCAACGATGGGCAGCTTTT
Organism: Desulfocapsa sp.; assembly: GCA_030635405.1. Next base: position 3,105 of record DAOVZA010000221.1, on the reverse strand, counting down.
CTTTACCAATGTTTACATGATACCACATCCACGCCTCAGGATTGATTGGCTCACCAACTGATCCAAGGATACGAAGACTGGAGAGATCGTAACGTTTAGTTGGTTCATCACCATCACGCATAAGGGCACGAATAACGGTGGGTGCAGTATAGAAAGTATTTACCTGGAATTTTTCAACGATCTTCCAGAAACGATCCGGCCCAGGATAAGTTGGAACGCCTTCAAACATAACAGAAGTAGCACCAAGTCCAAGAGGACCATAGAGAATATAAGAATGTCCGGTAACCCAGCCGATATCAGCGGTACACCAGTAGACATCATTATCTTTCATATCAAAGACATACTGGCAGGTGTGCATGGCATAGGTAAGATACCCAGCAGTTGTATGAACAACACCCTTTGGCTTACCGGTGGAACCGGAAGTATACAGGATAAAGAGCATATCCTCAGCATCCATGGACTCGGGCTCACAGGTTGAGGCAATACCCTCGGCTGTTACTTCATCATGCCACCAGCTGTCGCGTCCGTCTGTCATGGAAACATCATTGCCGCCTCGCTTTACAACGATACAGTTTGTAACAGTATCACATTCGCTCAATGCTTCATCAGCGTTTGGTTTCAGTGGAATGGTCTTCCCAGCGCGAATAACGGCGTCAGCAGTGACCAGAACCTTGGCTTCACAGTCCTGGGTACGACTCTGGAGTGCAACAGCAGAAAACCCTGCAAAAACCACTGAATGTATGGCACCAATTCGAGAACAGGCAAGAAGCGTTATTGCTAATTCAGGAATCATGGGCAGATACACAGCGACACGATCACCTTTTTTCACACCCTTTTTCTTTAATACATTAGCAAAACGACACACTTCAGTATGCAACATCTGATAGGTGTAAACCCTCACATCTTCCTCAGGCTCACCCTGCCAGATAAGAGCAGCTTTATTACGACGACCATTTTCAAGATGACGATCAAGGCAGTTGTAGGAAACGTTCATCTTTCCGCCGCTAAACCATTTAAACTCAGGCTTATCATAATCAGCTTCAAGGACGGTATCCCATTTTTTATCCCAGGTTACAAGCTCTTCAGCACGCTCTGCCCAGTACCCTTCAGGATCGTCCATGGATTTTTTATAAATTGCTTTATAGTCATCAAGGCTTCCGATGGCAGCAACATCTCGTCCTTCGGTTGGTGGCTCAAAAACACGGTCTTCGCTCAACAGGCTAGTAATTTTATCGTCGTTTGAACTCATAAAATAGTCTCCATTGTTAGATCTTTTCGCTGAATAGTTAGCGGAATCACTTATCAAAAAAAATGATATTTCATGATAATCCGATAACTTATATTTATTTTTTTATCACATTTAAATAAGGGTACAACTCTCAAGAGAACCTACCATACTCTAACATACCAGCCCTCTGTCAAATAAAAAACAATTATCTCCAGTATCAGTTTTGCTTATACCATAATTTAGTTTTTTTCCTTTTCTTTCTCCTTGAAAACCAGTATTCATAGGCTGTATTTTTCACAATGTTAGGGCCTTCCTAACAAACACTTTAACCAACTTTGCGTTTAAACTGATATCATTCCAGAAATGCGACAACCTCTAGAAGAAGAAATCAAAATACTGCTCCGACAGGGGATGAGTAAAGAGAGTATCAACAGGAAACTGAAAACTGACACAAACCAGTATGAGCTCGCGAATTTATTAAATAACCTGCCTCTTGGTGATCGCAAAAAAATGACATTTGCCATTACCCTGTTTCTGGTTGCCCTGCTTGTTTTACTGACCATTAAACAATTTCTTTTTATTTATCTTCACGAAAACTCGAACGTTTCTTTGATACTCGGGCTCATTGGGCCGATGATCCACCTTTTCGTTATGAGACAGTTGCTGCTCAGCCATCGACTGGCCTACCAGCTGTTACCATTACTGTCAGTGCTTGCTCTGTTGCGTTCGGAAAACCAGATTGTACCAGATATGTATATGTACGGCGGTATGGCAATATTATCAGGGGCACTGTACCTCTATCTTTTCCCAAAGAAAGAGCAGATACACGTGCAGACTAATTAATTCAGTTTTTTACTTTAAGTGAGATATTCCATGGAAGATGAACAAATTGAAGCTATGTCCAAACTCCTTAAATCCATGTCCCACCCCATACGTTTAAAAATTCTCTGCCTGCTGCAGGACAACGAAATGTCAGTGGGTGATATCAGAGAACAGGTAAAAACAACCAATGCAAATGTCTCTCAACATTTGAACATACTGCGAAGCCAGGGAATCATTGATTTCCGCAAAGATGCAAACTTTATTTATAACCGCATCCAGGACCCAAGGATCATCGACCTGATGGCAAAAATGCAGAATTTATTCTGCCCCAGTGTTTAAGATACGTCTGTCCTGAAACTCAAAAAAATACTTCTTTGAGTTTTCCTCCTGCGTTGGAGATATCATTCCTCCGATAGCATTGGTGGTATCGCTTGTTCTTGCCGATACCACACTATCTTCTTTGGTTACCTCACCTTTCTGATTTCGATACTGAATTTTCAATAAACATTGTTAATATTCGTACTTATTCTCTTCTGTTTTAAATTTGAGATTGTATTGTCTTTATTTCTCAGATAAAATACTAAGTTAACCTTAGTTTCCACGCCAAACCAGATGCACTTAAAAAAAATCATAATTTCAAGAGAGTAAAACTCATGTATCCCAAAAACAATCCATTAAAATTAATTATCTTCATTGGTTATATGGTGTGTTTTCTATATCCAACCTCTCTTCTGGCTGAATCAGAAACACAGCAGGAACAATCTCCTGCTCTTTTTGATTCCATATGGAATGCAAGTACACTCTACAACGACAAAAACAATCCCTACGTTCAATCATTTTCCCTTGTAGGACGCTATCATGGTCAATACTGGGTAGCTGACGCTGGGGAAAATAAAGACGAGGCTTGGGAAAATAGACGCATGTATCTTGGTTTTAACGGAAAACTCTTTCAACAATTCACCCTTGAAGTACAGGTCAGCCTCAATGATGATTTTAACCCTGCTTACAAAGGGCTCTACGACGCCTTTATCAAATGGGAAACATTAGAAAAAGAC
>DAOVZA010000194.1 GCA_030635405.1 Desulfocapsa sp. | reverse complement strand
CCTTTGAAAGCAGTGATATTGATCTCGATACACTTCAAAATGAGATTGCGGCAGCAGAAGAATTTCCCATACGGAAAACTGTTACAGTCAAAGAAGGCTGATCGTAAACAACTAGAGGCAGTTTGCCTTTACAAGATATGTCAGAAAACAACACAACACAAAAATCAGGAAAGAAGCTTCTTCCTGTTCTCCTATTTTTTTTAACACTGGTGGCACTTGCCTGGTTTTCAGGGCAGAGCAGGCAATCTGGAGAAAGCTGTGTCGTGGATGGTACAGCTGTTGTCCCCATCAGTCGGGTCACTCTCACTGACGTGAAAGGCGAGACATTTCTCTTCTGCTCACTCTGCTGTGCAAAGACCTGGATTGAAAAACATGAGGGACTTATCCCGCAACTTCAATCAGGTGAAGCAAGTATTACTGTTGTGGATGAAATATCCGGCCAGAAAATTGATGCATCCATAGCCTATTGGGTAAAAAGCAAAGAATACAGTCGCCGCGAAAACAAATGCCAAAGCCATGTATTCAGTGATAAACAGGCCGCTTCAAAATACCTGCGTCAACATCAGGCTAAGGAAATCCCTGGATATCTGGCAGGTCTTGGTCTTGAACTCTCCTGGGCTGACGATTTTTCCCTAAAAGATATTCAGGGGAAGACACACCATCTGTCTGATTATCAGGGGAAAATCGTTTTCTTACGTTTCTGGAGTCTCAAGAATCCCTTCGTTAAAAAGGATCTCCAGGATCTTCAGGAAGCCCACGATCGTTTTCAGGAACAGGGTTTTACCGTGGTAGCCGTAAATGTTGAAGACCCACCACAAGAAGTTGTACAATTTATGAAGTCACTGGAACTCACATTCCCTGTACTGCTTGACCCTGATGGGGAGGTTGCAGATCAGTATCAGATCACAGGATTTCCAACGGGATTTCTCCTGGACAGATCCGGCATTGTTGATTCCAGCACCATTGGTGAAATGAATGCAGATGTTCTGGAACCATTTCTATACTCGTTACGCTAATATTGTTTATGATGTTTAAATGTGGAAGCATCTAAACAAGTAATTATCAATCTCAAATAGAGAGGAATACAAAATGAGAACACAACTAAAAAAAGCGGTATTTTTACTGGTATTTGCATTTGTCTGCGTGAGCGCAAGCTCTGCCCTGGCCTTTGATGCAGAATACAAGTACACAATTCCAACCATGAAGACACAGGAAGATATCGATAAGGTAACTGCCTTTATTAAAGCACTCCCTGGTATCGAAGAAATCACCGTAATAGCAGATGATAATGCAGTGATTGTCTTTTTTAATGATGAAGAATTAGATGACGAGAAGATGCAACTCCGTATTCCCATGAAAAAAGAACTGGGATACCCGGTAACCGACTTTGATATTCTCTATGAAGATCCTAACAATAGAAATTAAACAGGTTTGAGAATTCTTCAGTGGCTAGGGAGATTTCCCTTAGCCACTGAAAAACTGTTATCCTTAATTCATCGCTGCGCCTTTGGGTTCTTCCAAAAGCATCTTCTTCTCTATTGTATACCCTGCCTCTGTCAATACGTTTATTGCCACATCTTCATTGGTATAATCATCATCATAAAAGAACATTACGGAATTGCGTTCAATATTAGGAACTACGTCATAAACACCCTTGATTGAATCAAGCAGCTCATACACTTTGACGGCAGTTTCGCGATTATCCATTGCAGGAAGAACAAATTTCCACTGATACTCTAGTGCGTTAGCAGTATTAGCGATAAGTAAAAAAGCACAGCTAAGAAGTAATTTTTTCATAATAATTTTTATTGTGTTTGAGGTTTAAAAAGATTTATTTATTGACTTGATACTAGGATCTTGTCCCAGGAGATTGTCTGAGAATAAGCCTTTTTGTCAAAGTCGAAGAGTTTGGTAAAAAGGACATTTTCGCACATGCTCCTAGTCTTGACCTTCAGTATGTTCCCAGAGTATTTCCCAGCGCTCAACCGGATAGCCAAGTTCCTTGCCCAGTTTTAATCGGAGTTGATAACGTTCATCATCGAGTATCTCATCCTCATAGGATACGTACACCCAGTGGCGATCAAGGACGGTTTCAACATTAGTCACACCGTCCCGCTTCATGATGTAATCAACAACATTTTTCTCATCTTCCCCGCTTATCATGGAAAAGATATAGTACTTCACAATGATATCTGCTGCTTCAGCAGTACTTTGCGGAAATAATGGCGACCAGAAACAGAAACTCAAGAAAAGAATACTCACAAGTCGCATGCATTTAATCCGAAAACTTTTCATATATTATCGATATCCTTTAGCAGCCTTTTCAAGTGCCTGTTGGTAAGTGATCAGTTCGCCACCAAAACCCTTAATAAATTGTTCCGCCCTGGATTTATCTGCAAATCCAATTAGTCCAGGTGACATATCGGTAATAACAGAACTTTTAAAAACATACCATCCATCCTCACTGGGAATTATTTTATGAGACAAAAGATCAGTCATTGTAGCAGATTTGAATTTTTCCTTTAAATTCAGGGTTAAAATAAGCCCGCATTGAACACCACAGGTCACATATGTTTTACCAGTCGTTTCCGTAATTGTATATTTCACATGAGTATATTCATCAAGATACATACCACACAGCAGACACCCTGCTCTTTTCTCTGAGAAAGCCATCGAGGTTGATCCCAGAACGATGGATACCACAATAAGTACAATGGAAATATTTCTTTGAAAAGGTCTCATAAAAAAGTTACCGGATCTGATTTTTTTATAGTATGTGGCCGCAGATATTATTAGTATTAACAGTAATGAATATAGCAACTTTACAGCCTATTACGCAAAGGAAAAACGATGAAAAAAACACAAGTTATCCTCTCAGCCATTCTTATGGTTTTCTTTCTTACAAATCTCAGTTTTGCCGAAGATCTCACATGGGATGAACTCAATTCAAAAGTGACAGAATTTTACAAACAGCAACAGTTTTCGACAGCTGCCGGATACGGTGAAGAAGCACTACAACTGGCAAGAACATCAGGAACACCTGAACAACTTGCCACGTCACTAAACAACTATGCCATGGTCCAGACTCATCTCGGCCGTTTTGCAGAAGCTGAGCAACTCAACAAAGAGGCCCTTCAGGTTCGCCAGAAAGCCTTTGGCGTTGATGATCCACGAGTTGGAGTTTCCTGGAACAACCTGGGGCTTATCTACTTTTTTGTTAAAAAGATGGAAGATGCTGAGCAATGTTTTCTGGAAGTAGTTCGAATTCAGGAATTAACGCATGGTACTAAAAGTGGTGAAATCATTCCATCCCTTCAAAAACTGGAAAAATTTTACATCCGATCAGAAAATACAGTGGAAGCCGATAAGGTTGCGGCCCGAATTCTGGCGCTTCAGACCGGACCCGAATAGAATGATCACTGTTTTCCTGGCGGACGATCATCAGATGTTTCGTCAGGGCTTACATACATTACTTGAGAATGCAGCAGATATTGAAGTTGTTGGTGAAGCAAGCGATGGTCAAACATCGCTTCGAGAGATTAAAAGGCTGGAACCAGATGTGGCAGTGCTTGACATTGCTATGCCAGGGCTCTCGGGTATTGAAGTTGCGAAACGCCTGGTAAAGACCAGCCCGAAGACAAAAGTCCTGATACTCACCATGCATGCCGATACATTTTTTGCCGTTGAAGCACTCCGGGCAAAGGCCATGGGCTTTATGCTGAAAGAAGAATCAATCACTCTCCTTGTTGATGCAATTCATACAATCCTACAAGGTGAAGTAGTGGTTTCAGATTCTTTAAAAGAAGCTGTCTTCAGAGAACTTCATCGCAGTCAAACCGGTAAGTCCACTGACCACCCCGAGACCCCATTAACGTCCAGAGAAACTGAAATCCTCCAATTAGTGGCAGAAGGTCTGACTAATCAGGAAATTGCTAAAGTGCTCTTTATCTCCCCAAGTACCGTTGACACCCATCGAAAAAACATAATGGCAAAGCTTGACATCCATTCGGTTGCAGGACTTGTTAAGTACGCAATTCAACATAAAATAATTACTCTATAAATCCTCTAAAGCTCTGCTCCATTCAACTCCTGTGTACAGGAACGTCCAGGCTGACCCTCGTCCCTTTACCAGACTCCGATTCAATATTCATACTCCCCTCCATGATAGCCACCCACTGCTGAATACTCACAAGGCCAATACCCTGCAAATCATCGCCCATATCATGAACCAAAGCAGGATCAAAGCCCTTCCCTTCATCATCCACAGTAAGACGCACATGATTATCTCTTCGCTTCACTGTGGCTACGACTTCTCCTGCCCCTGCATGTTTCCAGGCGTTATGAAGAAGTTCCTTAAAAGCCCGAAAAAGATAAATATTCTGTGATTCTGACAGGCCAAGATCTTCCTCACCACCATACACTGAGACGCTGATTCCAGTTCGTCCGGTGAAGTTATTTGCATACCAGTTCATCGCAGCAACCAGCCCTCTGTCATCAAGCACATGAGGATAGAGGTCAAAAATCATGGTCCGAATCTGGCCAATCATAACATTGACCATATTCCTGGTTTCCATCAGTTCATCATGAATACAGCTGGGAAGGTCTTCAGGGCCGTCATAACGTTTACAGGATTGCTGTTCAGCTTCGTGCAGTCTCATATTCACAAGAGCGAGATTTTGTGCCATCTCTTCATGAAGCACCTGACCAATATGTCGACGTTCCCGTTCCTCTGCAAGTACAATCTCTTCCCTGATACGCTTCTGCATGGCCTGCTCTTTTCTTTGCTGGGCCCGTAATTCCGTAACATCACGCAACACGCCTTCGTAACCTGTAACCTGTCCATTCCTGTTCATTCTTGCGGTGGCAGTCAGGATACAATCCCTCTTAAAACCATCAAGCCGCAATACTGTTATTTCCGCATCTTTAACAGAACCAGTGGCGTAAAGGCTCTCCTGTAAATCAGTTTTTTTGCCTTCCCTGCTCGCCTGATGGCAACAACCAATAAACAGATCCTTCGGTATTTCATTATCTCCCAGGCCAAAGAGATGTCGACCAGCTCCATTAATATCTATAATCTGGCACTGTTCATTCGCCACAAAAATACAATCCT
>DAOVZA010000186.1 GCA_030635405.1 Desulfocapsa sp. | reverse complement strand
TGAATAACAGTCTCTTCCAAAGGATAATGCATGGCTGCCTCACCTCGGGCAAAGGCCACCAACCATACTTCAAAACGACGATCCGCCGCCTCTATTTCTCCAATCTGATGCCCAATCATGCTATTTCTTCTCGATATCACCACCTCAACCAGATGATGACGATGTCGATAAGCTTTCTGGGATTTAGTCGAATAAAGAGGCTTAAGTCCGATGGTGGCCCACAGATATTTGGCTCCGCTGATATCAGCAGAAAAACTCAGAGAATCCCCAACCTCAAGAATGATTTCGGTACTCAAATCCTGCTTTTCCCACTCTCGGTAACAGGTCATAATGTAAAAGCCATCACTGGACATAAGTCCTGCTTCTTCCAGACTCTTTCCAATAAGGGGGCTATCTTCTTCGACTTTGAGCTCAACCCGGAACCACCTCCGCCCCACATCACTTTCAACTTTAAGGGATTCTGGAGTGGACGGTAGAAGTTTCTTCCCCACTGTCATGAGAAAGATAATTCCGATAATTGTGACCGGAACACCGACAAGTGACAGATCAAACATTCCAATCGGTTCCATATGGGGAAGATCTGTTGCCCCACGTTCAAGAGTCTCGTTTACAAGACCTGCGATCACAAGATTTGTGGCTGTTCCTATAAGTGTACAGGTGCCTCCAAGGATGGAAGCATAGCTTAGCGGAATAAAGAGTTTCTTAGGATCAAGGCCACAACTTTTTGAAAGATCCCGTATAACAGGAATCATCATGGCCACAAGCGGAGTATTGTTCAGAAAGGCTGAACCAAAGGCAATATTAGGTAATATTTTAAGTTGCGCTTGAAAAATTGACTTTGGCCTGCCAATGAGTTTTTCACTCAAAATAGAAATTGCCCCGGTTGAATACATACCAGCGGCAATCATAAACAGGGCTCCAATAGTAAGAACTCCCGGGTTATTAAACCCCTTAAGAGAATCTTCCAGAGGAGCCAGATTAAACGTAATGGTGAGAGTTAGTGCGCCTATAAAAACTGCGGCAGGAGGGATTTTACTAAAAATAAGAAGAGCAAAGGTCAACGCCAGAATGAGTACAACAATGATTAAAGGCGACATGAACTATTTTTTTCCCTTCTTATCCCTGTTTTTATCACGGATATAAAGTTGAATTGGGATCTTATCAAGCCCCAAACCATCACGGAACCTGTTTGTCAGGTAGCGCTCGTAGGAAAAATGAACTCCCTTGGCGCTGTTACTCATGATCACAAACTTGGGAGGCCTGTTGCCAACCTGCGAAGTGTAGTAAAATTTAAGACGCTTATTTTTGTAGATAGGTGGCGAATGATCATCAACTGCCTCTTGTAAGAGTCTGTTTAAAGCCGATGTGGGAAATACCGAGGTAAACTGACGAAAGACTGAACCTATCGTTGGAAAAAGTCGTTTAATACCATAGCCCGTTAGAGCTGAAGCGGTGAGAAGAGGAGCAAATCCAACAAAGGGAGCAGCCAGGGCAATTCCAGCCATGATCTCTTTTTGACGTTCCTTGTCATCTATTACAAGATCCCATTTGTTAACGACTAAAATTAATCCTCTCCCCTGTTCCTGGGTGTAACCGATAACCTTTGTATCCTGCTCTGTAATTCCCTCTTCTGCATCAATCAAAACGACAGCGATATCACATTTTTCAAGAGCAGCCAATGCCTTTAAAATTGAAAACTTCTCAAGCTTTTCCTTGGTCTTTCCCTTTCTTCTGATTCCTGCTGTATCGATGAGCAGATAGCTGTATTTGCCATGAGTAAGTAGTGTATCGACAGAATCACGGGTGGTTCCAGACACTTCAGATACAACCATTCGATCGTGACCAAGAATCTGATTAATCATGGATGATTTTCCAACGTTGGGGCGTCCAAAAAATGCCACTTTCACCGTGCCTTCAGGAAGATCTATCTCATCATCACCCTCAATAAGGCTCTCGTCGAGCGCATCCATCAGAGTATAGAAACCATACTTATGCTCAGCAGATACTGCCCATAACTCATCGACACCAAGCTCATAGAACTGAGACATCTGCTCATCTTCTTGTTCCGGGCCATCGATCTTATTTACCACGTAAAAAATTGTCTTTTGAGTTCTGCGCAGAAGGTTTGCCACTTCCTTATCAGCAGGGGTCACCCCTTCACGACCATCGAGCACAAAAAGAATAATATCCGCCTCTTCAATGGCAGCCAGTGCCTGATTACGAATATGCCCACCCATAACATCTCCGCTGGCATCTTCAATACCACCGGTATCCACAAGCATAAACAGCTTATCATTCCAGACAACCTTATCGTAGTGACGATCACGAGTCACACCGGGAGTAGGATCAACAAGCGCCTTTCTGGAGCGCGTAATACGATTGAACAGGGTAGACTTTCCGACATTCGGACGTCCCACAAGTGCAACAATTGAATGGGTTTGAATAGGCATAGACGATTCTTATTTAATTTCAGCGATGAATTTATTGGATGATTCAATGGCAAGATTCATGGACTTGATCAACTCACTGATCTGTCCTTCAAGATTGGCAAACTCAGACTGCAATGAGCCTATTGCCTGTGCGTTCAAATTATGCTTAAGAAAAAGAACATTATCATGAAAAATTTTCAAGACAGGCTCCATGCTCGCCTCAGCGGTTTTCATTGTGGCAAGCATCTCATTATAACGCTCTTTTGTAGATCGTAACTGCTCCTGACTTGAACGGCGTAACTCTTTACTCTCATACTGACTTAACTCGCCCTTCCACTCTTTAAAAAGAGCATTGGCAACAGACTCAATTTTGTCAATTCGAGCAGAGACATTGTCAGCTGCCCCCTTACTCTTCTCATACTCTTTATTGAGTTTATCATATGCTTTCTTCAGGTCAGTTTCTTCAAGTTTTACCACTGAATCGAACTGTTCAAGGGCAGATTTAAACTGCTCCTGCGCATCGGCCTGTGCATCACGCCCTTCCTCAACACGATCAACAAGAATATCACGTTTATGAACACCCACTTTTTCCATGGCACCATAGTACGTACTGGAGCAGCCGGTAACAAAGGAGAGCAGGAAGACAGCGGAGCAAAAAAGTAAAATATCTTTACGCAACAATCTCATATAAATAACCTCTTTAGAATTCTGATTGATAAAAAGTATTGTCAAACGGGTAAACTTACACTGAAGGCTTGCTGCTGGCTATAAATAAACGCAAGTTAAAAATAAGAAATGGATGTTTTCATTCCCAGATTCCAGCAATTGGAGACTTGCAGGAAGAGCATTTGCCCTCGATAAGTCTGTTTTCCTGAATAGAAAAACCATGGCGTAAAACAACTTCCTCTTCACAGGATGGGCAACGGCTATTCTCTCCACCACTTCCTGGCCTGTTCCCGGCGAAAACGTATTGCAGGCCCTGTTGTAAACCAATTTCACGTGCACGTTCAAGGCTTTCAAGGGGTGTTGGCTGGCAATTTGTCAGTTTATACGTTGGATAAAAACCAGTGACATGCCAGGGAATAGTATTATCAATTGCAACAAGGAACTCAGCTATCCGATTCAATTCTTTGTCGCTATCATTCAAGCCGGGTATCAATAAAGTTGTGACCTCCAGCCAGACACCAGCAGCATGCATTCTTCTGATGCTATCTAATACCGGTTGCAGTCTTGCACCGCAGACATCTTTATAGAAATTATCGTTGAAGGATTTCAAATCAATATTAATAGCATCAAGCACAGGTACGAGTTGCTCAGTGGCCTGTTTACTCATATATCCATTTGAAACAAAACAATTTTTCAGTCCACTCTCCTGGGCTAGCCCCATGCAGTCATAGGCAAACTCAAAAAATATTGTTGGCTCCACATAGGTATAGCTGATGGACTGACAAGCAGATGCCAAAGCACTGTTTACAATACTTTCCGGAGTTCTGTCTGTGCCAGGCACAGCATCACTCCTAAAATCACCCGGTTGAGAAATGGAGGAATTCTGACAATGAAGACAGGTAAAGTTGCACCCAACCGTTGCAATGGAGAAGGTACGGCTTCCCGGAAGGAAATGAAAAAGGGGTTTTTTCTCAATGGGATCAATATTTTCAGCAATAATTTTTCCATAGACAAGACTATGGAGCACTCCACCCCTGTTTTCACGCACACCACACAGGCCACGTTGATTCTTTTCGATGAGACAGGCATGGCTACAGAGAAAACAGGTAACCCGTCCATCGGGCAGTTTTTTATACAGAAGAGCTTCTTTCATAAGTCACATCAGAAAAAGCGAATAAAAAAAGCCGCGATTCGACGACAAAACGAGATAACTTTAGGTTCTTTGGAAAATTCAGAGAACGAAAGAGAACGAAGCAGAGCAGCTCTGTCGGGATCGGGCAGAGTCAGTTTTTGAGGATCAATACGGTGACAAACTCCTTCAAATTGCCATTTTTTCACGGGAAACCTCCAGCTACATATAGAGTTTCAAGAAAAAAACACCATCTTTACATCAGACTGGAAAGCTACCATACCCAGGCGTCAACGTCAACGACTAGCTACAACATACCACCCTAAAACACTGTTATACACACAATATGGAGTAGATATCCCCTTTTATCTCATCATGTTCCATGTATCATAAAAAACAGGAAATGAGATTTTCACCCTGTTTCTGGATCACCCACTGGTATCAGCAACCACAAAGGGAGTTGAACGAATACCGACGCTCCCCTTTCTGACCCAAAGCCGCATAAAAGGAATGACGTGACCGTCCGGATCCACCATATTACTCAACTCCTCAACAAAAGAGATATCACGACTCTGGAACTCTACGTAGGAAACATTGCTGCTATAGGGATCCATTACCAAAACAACTCGATCCGAATCAGATGGATGTTTTTGTGGGGTTCCGCTGAACGAAACATGGGTCTGGCGCAGATCGTTTTCATTTTCAGGTTTCTGATAAACCTGGATGGCAAATTCTTTGATTGCTTCAGGGAAATTTCGCAATACCATATTCACTCCTTGCTTTGAGTTTTATTAAGGCTATTGCTCCGGCAATTAAATAGTTAAATTATCGGGCATAAGCAATCTTAGGATGTTTGAAATAATTCATCACATGTTTCGGTCTACACTGTAACATTTTCATGAATGATCTTGTTTTCTTCTTTATATCATCAACTGTCTTTACTGGAATCCCTGATCTAATTCG
>DAOVZA010000411.1 GCA_030635405.1 Desulfocapsa sp. | reverse complement strand
CTCGCCAAAGAGTTCAAACGAACCACGGCTCTTGATTCTCATGATTTGAGCAATGCTCACGCAGTTTTTGACACGGGGGTGGCGAAGTCCACTTGTCCTGCCTGCGGAACACAATTTTCAACGAGCGAGTCAACCTGTCCCGATTGTGGTCTCTGTTTTTAGATACTTTTAGAGCTTTTTTCTAATTCGGTTTTGGCTGACTCCATCGTCTTCGTTTCTGGCTTACAATACCTTTCTTTTTATAAGAAAGAGCTTTGTAATTTAGAATGCCTTCTATTTCGTCTGTAAATTCACGACAGGGACGCACTGTGAGATCTTTTAATATCTCTATGTCTACTTCGCCCTGGCCAGCAAAATGCATGGTAAGCATAAGAGGACAACTACCATGATAGCGATACAGAACCTGTTTGAGCGATTCAAGACGTTTTCTACTGATTTTTTCGCTATCAAGTCGGATCTTTATTGATTCTGTGTGTGTTTCCCTGGCCTGAGGAAGGAGTTCGAGAGATTCCGCGATGATTTTAGGTCCGCGTTCGTCATTTTGTACAGTGCCCTGAATAATAATGGTTTCTGTTGATGAGAGTAGGTTATAACATTCGGCAAAAGTGTTTGGAAAGACGATAACTTCCACAGCATTAAGCAGATCTTCAATGGTGAGAAAGGCCATGGGGTCGCCCTTTTTACTTTTGAGTTGTTTACAACTGCGGATCAAGCCGCCAATACGTACCGGCTGTTCGTCACCATACTCTTCAAGACCTGCAATATCAGTATCTGTAATGGTTTTTATATCTAGTAGGTCTTCATCAAGAGGATGACCTCTGATATAAAAGCCAACGGTTTCCTTTTCCTTTGTCAGCCGCTCGCGTTCCTCCCATTCAGGAATGTCAGGAAGAATTATACTGCTCTTATCGCTGGTGTCCGTTTCAGGAGCCACTCCAAAAAGTGACATCTGGCCACTCTGTTTATCTCGTTGCACAGCTTTTGCTTTATCCATTGCCTGATCAACAACAGCCATAAGCTGTGAGCGTCTACAGCCAACTGAATCAAAGGATCCAGACTTAATAAGGCTTTCAATCACTCGTGAGTTGACTTTCCTTGAATCAACCCGGTTACAAAAATCTTCAAGAGATGTGTATTTACCACCCTCTTCACGCTCTTCAATAATTGAATGTAGAGCTGCCTTTCCAACATTTTTAACAGCAGCAAGACCAAAGCGAACCTGATCATCATTAACGGAAAAATCGATAAGTGACTCATTTATATCTGGTGGAAGTACTTCAATGGAGTGTTCCCTGCATTCGTTAATATAGAGAACAATTTTATCAGTATTATTCATGTCACAGGAAAGAAGAGCTGCCATGAATTGTGCTGGATAGTGGGCTTTAAGATATGCTGTCTGATAGGAAATTAAGGCATACGCCGCTGAATGGGATTTGTTAAAACCATATCCTGCAAATTTTGCCATCAGGTCAAAGACGTATTCAGCTTTTTTGGGATCAATCTCATTCTTTATGGCACCAGCCATGAATTTGACTTTTTCCTCATCCATGACTTCAACAATCTTTTTACCCATGGCTCTACGCAGGATGTCAGCATCACCAAGACTGTAGTTTGCAAGAATGCTGGCAATTTTCATTACCTGTTCCTGATAGACGATTACTCCGTAGGTTTCTTCCAGTACAGGTTTCAACTGGGGAAGAGGATAGTTGGCGGTGGATCTACCATGTTTGGTTTCTACAAAATCATCAACCATTCCAGAGTCAAGAGGTCCTGGACGATACAGTGCAACCAGAGCAATAAGATCACTGAACTGTTCCGGAGCCATTTTTACAAGCAGCTCCCGCATTCCAGAGCTTTCCAGTTGGAAAACACCCAGTGCATCACCTGAACAGAGTAATTCAAAGGTCTTGATATCATCCATGGGCAGGGCGTCTATATCGAGATCGGTACCGATGTCAGCCTTGATGTGTTTCAGCGCATAATCAATGACGGTGAGTGTTTTAAGTCCAAGGAAATCAAATTTAATAAGCCCCGTCATCTCAGTATGCTTCATGTCATACTGGGTTAATGTCTCACCATCTTTACCCTTGCAGGTGGGAAGGTATTCGACCATGGGCTTTGGTGAAACAACAACACCGGCAGCATGGGTTGATGTATGTCTGGCAAGTCCTTCAAGAGTCTGGGCAACTTTAATCAGTTCTGCTATACGAGGGTCTTTGTTTGCGGCATCAGCAATGCGTGGCTCTTCATCAATGGCCTTATCGATGGTCATCTTAAGAGCATCGGGGATGAGCTTGGCTATTTTATCCACTTCACTAAATGGAATATCAAGGGCTCTGCCAACATCGCGGATAGCACCCTTTGCCTTCATGGAGCCAAATGTTATAATTTGCGCAACGTGGGCAGCACCGCCATACTTTTGACGTACATAATCGATAACTTCTCCACGTCTATCCTGACAGAAATCAATGTCAAAGTCAGGCATGCTGACTCGTTCAGGATT
>DAOVZA010000266.1 GCA_030635405.1 Desulfocapsa sp. | reverse complement strand
GGCTTTGCCTTAGAAAACACCTACGAGTACAATTATCCTAAAAATGAGAATGTCGCTCTAGTTGATATTGGTGCTTCAAAGATGAATATCAATATTATTTCTAAAGGTGTCTCTGTTGTTGCCCGAGACATAGTAGTGGGAAGTCGTCAATTAACGGAACAAATCCAAGCAGCTTTTGATCTCGAATTTGATGAAGCAGAGGCTTTAAAGCTTGGACATACCCCGGCAGGCGACAAACAGGAAGATATTGCAGATATTTTTTCAACTACTTGTACTCAATGGGTACTTGAAATAAAAAAAGCAATTGATCTTTACCACGCAAATCATGCCGATGCCCCTCTTACTCGCCTGGTACTCAGTGGGGGAGGTTCAAAGGTTTTTGGGCTTCTGGATTTCCTTGCGAACGAGACGAATATATCCGTTGAGCTATTCAATCCTTTTGATAATATGACAGTCAATTCTAAAAAGATTGACCCTGACTATCTGAAAAATGTTGGGCCGGAAATGGCGATAGCCACTGGAATTGCCATCCGACCAGCAGTTATATAGGCTGCAATTATGCTAAGAATTAATCTCCTTCCCATACGTCAGCTGAAGAAACGTGCCAAAGCGCGTAATCAGATAATCAGTTTTGTGACATTGTTCGCTTTTCTTCTTGTGATCATCGGGGCCGTTGCCTTTTTACAGATCACAAAGATGAACAATATTGAGTCTTCCATTGCACAACTGAAGAAAGAAAAACAAAAATATGCTCCAATTCTTGCTGAAATGACCAAGTTGGAGAAAAGAAAGAAGGATCTTGAAAATAAGATCAGTATAATAAAACAACTCAAAAAAGACTCATCTATTACAGTTCATATCCTTGATGAGGTAGCCAAAAAAGTAGACTCCAAACGCATGTGGCTGCAATCCCTCAAACAGCAGGGAAAAAGTTTATCGTTAAAAGGTACTGCCTTAGATAATAGAACCATTGCACAGTTTATGGATGCCTTGAAAGAATCCCCATATATTGGTGGAGTAAATCTTTCCAATGCATCTTTGAAAAAAGTATCTGGTCGTGACTTAAAAAGCTTTTCGTTATCCTGTTCCATAACAAGTCCACAGGAACCGGCTCAGGAAAAAGAAAAGAAGAACTCAAAGTAAATACTGCGGTATATGAAAAAGACTAACGCATTTGCGAACTTCCTAGATAACAAATACATTCCGCTGGACAAGAAGCTGAAAATTGCCATTATGGTTTTTCTCTTTTTGCTTCCCATAGCTCTCTTTTATTTTTTATGGTTACAGCCGCAATATGAAAAAACGGCTCAACTTACAAAACAAAAAGCGACCATTGCCAAAGACCTCCAAAAGGCAAAAGCAAGAGCGGCGAATAGGGAAAAATTACTGGCTGAAGTAGCTGCAACTGAAAAACTGTTCGAAGAAACAGCAGTATTGCTTCCAAAAGAGAAGGAAATCCCAAGCCTCCTGACAAACATTTCAGCCTTAGGGCGTGGATCTGGACTGGACTTTCTTACCTTTAAGCCAGGTGCTGATATTCCAAAAGATTTTTACTCTGAAATTCCAATTGATATCAAAGTTCGTGGTCCTTACCACAACATGGGAGTTTTCTTAAATCAGATAAGTAAACTGAATCGAATAGTGACAGTGGCAAACATTACCATGGGGGGAGCCAAAAAAGAAGGCTCTGAGATGCTGCTGAACTCAAGCTGTCGCCTAGTTACCTATCGATTCACAAATAAAGCGCTTCCTAAGCCAGATGATAAGAAAAAGAAAAAACGAAGATAACAGACTGTTACCTATGAAAGCATTCAACTTACATACAAAACAAATTCTGGCCAGCTTTTTGCCAGCTTTATTGTTCGGCTTGTTCTGTGTTACGCCAATGGCACTTGCCGTTCCTGCACCAGCAACTCCTAATCAACCACCCGAGGCTTTAGAGTTGCCAAAAGAGTCATTGGAAACACTCTTTGACTATAAAATCGAAAACCGTCCTGACCCCTTTATTCCTTTTATTTCAGCAAAATCCACATCCGCCAATATTAATGAAATCATTCCGGTGGCAGAGCAGTTATCGGGCATGCAACTGTTTGAACCAGGTCAGTTAAACCTTGTCGCAATAGTTTTGTCTGGCAACAATGATTTTGCCATGGCTGAAGATACAACAGGTAAGGGATACATACTTCACACAGGTATGAAAATTGGGAAACGTGGGGTTATCACCGCCATTCAAACAAATGAAATACTAATAGAAGAAACCGCTTTTACCAGGGCCGGTAAAAAATTAACAAGCAAGGTCGTTATGCTCCTCAAAAAAGAGGGAGAAGAATAAACAATGTATAAGAAACTTCCCACATACTATTTGGCCATTTTCTCTGCGCTTTTCCTTCTTTGGACAGGTAGTGCCCAGGCAACAGAAGAACCTGTCAAACAAGGATCTTATTTAATTAAAAGTATAGAGACAAATATTCAAGGTGACAGCCTTGAAATAGTCCTGACAGGTAATAGTACACCAGCCTATACGATGTATGAGTTGTTTGCTCCTGCAAGACTGGTATTAGATATCGCTAATGCATCCCTGGATGCATCTATTGACAGTGCTAACATTATTCCTGAAAATGACTTTTCAACGCTCAAAATAGATACTCTTACAGACAAGACTCCACAGATTACTCGTTTTGAAATTACATTGGCAGAAAACCATAGCTACAAAGTAGATCAGGTCGAAAACGATCTGTCTATTCATCTTTTTCCTAAAGAAGGTAGTAGTGCCGTAGTAGAATCAACTTCAAAAACAGTTCCTGTACTGCACGATATTGTTGTTCGAAAAAATGCCTCACAAACAGAGATACTTTTACAAGCTGATAGCCCAATTGAGAATTTCCGACAGGATACAGTGACAGGACGTGAAGGGCTTGCCGATTCGATGTTCATTGACATTAACAGCGTTGATGGTTCTGAATTAGTAAGAGAAAAAACCGTTGGAACAAGTCTTGCCAAGATTCGTGTGGCAACAAGAGGATCTGGTGTACGTGTTGTCTTTGACTCTGCAACTTCTGGATTATTTTCATACGATATTAAAACTGTTCCACAGGGACTCCTGGTAACGATTAACGAAGAGAAGGCTAAGCCCGGCAAAGATTCAAGCGTTGCCAAAAGCAATCCGGCAGCAGCCGAAGCTGTAGCTTCCGACCCAACTCTTGACGCATTAATAGACTCTTCTGAAGCTGCATTAAATGAGCAGGCACAGCCATCAGATGAGAACGTATCTGCTGCAGAAGCGATGCAGGATTCATTTCAATTTTCCGGATACAAATCAGAACGTATCAGTGTGGATTTTTATAAAATCGATCTACATAATGTGTTCAGACTCTTTCGCCAGATAAGTGGGATAAACTTAATCGTTGATGAAGGTGTAAGTGGGTCTTTAACCCTTGCTTTAGATGATGTCCCTTGGGATTTTGCACTGGACATAATTCTAAATCTTAAAGGGCTACAAAAAGAAGAACGTCACAACACTGTAGTTATTTATCCAGCAAAAAAATCATTCTCATGGCCAGAACAAGCAGACGATAACCTCTCTTTTGAAGCTGATGTTGAGGTCATACAGCAGGAAGCTCTGATTATCCAACAGGCAACTCATCAATCTGCAGAAATTATGCAGGCTAAAGAGTTACTTCGCAGAGCTAAAATTGAAGAGCAAAATGACGATATTGAAGATGCTGCAGCTCTTTACGAAAAAGCCTTTGAACTCTGGCCAACAAATGCCAAAATTTCAAACAGACTTGCTGCGCTCTATCTCGTCAACTTAAGGATGAATGCCAAAGCCGCCCATTTTGCTAAGGAAACGCTTAAAATTAATAAGGATGACCATCAGGCTGCACTTTATGGAGCAATTGCTTCTGCTAATATGGATCAAATCCCTAATGCGATGGAGTTCTTTTCACAAAGTATCAACGGCACTCCACCTATGAAAGAAGCACTCATAAGTTATGCTGCTTTCAGT
>DAOVZA010000398.1 GCA_030635405.1 Desulfocapsa sp. | reverse complement strand
GTGGTGGCTGCCAGGCGCGCGGGTGCTATACATGTCTTTGACACCATGAATCATTTCTTTCTTATCGGGCAAATGATTGTGATTGGCTCCAATTACTGGAATATCGGAATGGGGCGGGAAAAGGAAGACGTTACCAAAGATGAAGAAGGCATGAATACCATGAAGGTTTTGGGACAAAATATGGCCTGGGCTTTAAAACAAATGAACAAGGCGTAGGGGAATTATTGTGGGAAAGCAGGTAACCATTCTGGTGGTCGATGATGAGCAGGTGCATCGTTATATGCTCTGTTCCATGTTTAAAGAGTGGGGCTGGAAGTGCGTGGAAGCTGATGATGGAAAGACCGCCGTTGAAGCTGTCCAGAAGTTTTCCTATGACGCTGTGCTCATGGATGTCCGTATGGCCAGGATGGATGGGATGGAGGCTTTTGGTAGAATTCATGCTACCCATCCAGCTTTGCCTGTGATTATAATGACGGCGTATTCGTCTGTTGATGCGGCGGTTGAGGCCATTAAACATGGTGCATATGATTATCTGACTAAACCGCTGGATTTTGACCGTCTTCGTTTGACCCTTGAGCGAGCGGTTGACAGAAAACAGGTGGAAGAACGAAAACAGGAAATAACAGAAAACACTCCTGAACAAAAATCTACAAAAATTATCGGTGGCTCTCCGCTAATGGATGAGCTCCTTGAAATGATAAGCTATGTTGCACCAACCGAAGCAACTGTGCTCATCAATGGAGAATCCGGTACTGGTAAAGAGTTGGTTGCAGCAGAGCTTCATCAAAACAGTGACAGAAGTGAAAAACCATTTGTAAAAGTAAACTGTGCAGCTCTTGCGGAGAGCCTGCTTGAATCAGAACTCTTCGGGCATGAAAAAGGAGCTTTTACCGGGGCGGATAAGCGCCGTGAAGGAAAGTTTGTACAAGCAGAAGGTGGAACGCTTTTTCTTGATGAAATCGGTGAGACATCTCAGTCCATGCAGGTGAAGATGCTGCGTGTCCTTCAGGAGCATGAGTTGCAGAGGGTGGGTGGCGAAGAGACAATTCATACCGATGCAAGAATCATCGCTGCCACTAATCGGGATCTTGAAGAGGAAGTCCGTGCCGGTAATTTTCGTGAAGATCTCTACTATAGATTGAACGTGGTTACTGTAACAGTTCCGCCACTTCGTGACAGACAGGACGATATTCCTCTGCTTGTAGACCATTTTGTTCGTAAATTTGCTGAAAAAAACAGACGTGAAGTTGCTGGAGTCACACCTGAATGTATGGCGATGCTTTCTGCTTATTCATGGCCAGGTAATGTTCGGGAACTTGAAAATGCAATTGAACGGGGTGTTATTCTTATGCGTGGCGAGCATCTCACCGAAAAAAGTTTGCCATTGCCCATCCAAAAGCAATTTAAAGAAAAAGAAGAGAGTACCGAGTCTGGAACAAGTACGTCCCTTCAGGCGCAGGAAAAAAGTTTGATTTTAAAAACTCTTGAAGAGACTGATGGCAATAAAAGTGAAGCTGCAAGAAGACTTGGCATTACCCGAAAGACACTTCAGAACAAACTGAACAAATACGCAGAATAATGACAATAGGGTGACAACGCCCTGCCTTTGTTGACTATGTCCATTGGCTATGGTAATGAAACAGGCTGACAGGTAGAAGGTCAGAGCTTAAAAAGGGAATGAGATATTTCTTTTTAACCTTTGCTCTTCAGCCTGAAAATCTATCGCATTTTATATAAACGGAGTAATACGATGAGGACAGATATAGTCCATATTGGTGCAGGTGAACTGACCTACGAAATTCGCAATATTGTGAATGTCGGAATGAAACTTGAGAAGTTGGGACTAACCACTAACTGGGAAAATATTGGCGATCCTATTTCTAAAGGAGAAAAAATTCCTCTCTGGATGAAAGAGATTGTCTCAGATGCCGTGATGGACGATCTGACATACGGATACTGTCCTACTCAGGGAGTGTTGAGCACTCGTGAATTTATTGCCGCTGAAACCAATAAACGTGGTGGGGCACAGATTACCACGGATGATATTCTGTTTTTTAATGGACTTGGTGACGCTATCTCCAAGATTTTTGGTTTTCTGCGTAGAACTGCACGTGTTTTGGTTCCGACTCCGAGCTATACAACCCATTCTTCAGCTGAAGCTGCCCACGCCGGTGACAAGCCCTTAACATATATACTCGATCCCAATCATCATTGGTATCCGGATCTGGAGGATCTTGAAAAATCCATTAAGTATAATCCTGCTGTGGCAGGTATTTTAATTATCAACCCTGATAATCCCACTGGCGCGGTTTATCCTACGCATATTTTAGAATCCATTGTTGAACTTGCCAAACGCTATGATCTTTTTATCATCTGTGATGAAGTGTATCATAATATTGTTTACAACGGCACTTCAACATCAGCACTTTCAGATGTGATTGGTGATGTTCCTGCGATTGCCATGCGAGGTATTTCCAAAGAGATGCCATGGCCCGGATCTCGATGTGGCTGGATTGAAGTGTATAACGGGGATAAAGATCCCATGTTTGCCAAATACGTTCAGTCCATTCTTAATGCTAAAATGGTTGAGGTGTGTTCAACCACTCTGCCGCAGTCTGTGTACCCAAAAGTTGTGCAGCATCCTAAATATCAAGGGTATCTTAACGAACGTATTGCACGATATGAAAAGTTTTCAAATATTGCCTATGACTGTCTGAAGGCAGTGAAAGG
>DAOVZA010000064.1 GCA_030635405.1 Desulfocapsa sp. | reverse complement strand
CTTTAAGAAACATTCCACTTTGCCTTCTATAAAAGAAACAATCAGCCCAGCAGAAATATTGTCATCAAAATTGTTTTTTCAAGCCATGGTAGTCGCCGTTAGTAATCCTAAGGCAATTGTCTTTCTCACAGCTCTGTTTCCACAATTTATAAGTGTTGAAGAGGCTTTGATTCCACAATTCTCAATCCTTATGTGTACACTGATGTTTTTTTCGTTTCTCGCATTGATGGTGTATGCCTTGCTGGCACAACGAATGAAAGGTTGGCTCAATCAGTCTAAAAGGATGAATAATTTTAACCGTGCAACGGGCTCAGTTTTTATCGGGTTTGGTTTTTTGCTTGCTGCATCCTCAAACAAATAGAAATTATTCAATTTCAGGAGTTTTATATGTCCGATATCGCTCTTACTCCTCAGCCGCCATACTTTGCTGTTATTTTCACATCTCATAGAACGGATGGCGACCGTGGTTATGGTAAAATGGCAGATAAAATGGTACAACTGGCGTCATGTCAGTCTGGATTTCTTGGTTTTGAATCAGCAAGAGAGAGTGTAGGTATTACCGTCTCATACTGGTCAGATCTTAATTCGATTGAAGCCTGGAAACAAAATGTTGAACATGTTGTTGCTCAGAAACAGGGAAAAGCAATATGGTATGAAGAGTTTAAGGTGCGGATATGTAAGGTTGAAAGTGATTATGGTTTTAGCCGGGAGTTAATATGAATCAGATAGAATTCTATGAAGCGAAGCTTGCTCACGAAACGGATTCCTGGGATTTGTCAGAGGCACTGAAACAAGGTGATGATACAATCGTTATTGATGCCCGCTCAGCAGAAGCATATAGAGCAGAACATATCCCTTCAGCTGTTAATATTCCGCATCGTACCATGAGTATAGAATCAACGGGCACTCTGGATAAATCAAAAACCTATGTCACTTATTGCGATGGCATCGGTTGCAATGCTTCAACAAAGGGCGCTCTCAAGCTTGCAAGATTAGGTTTTACCGTGAAGGAACTGCTGGGTGGACTGGACTGGTGGAAGCGGGATGGTCACAAAACAGAAGGAGACTCCAGTTTAGCAAATAGTTCCACCACTTGTGGTTGTGGCTGAAAGAGCGCATAATATATCGCTCTTTCAAGCCTTGAAATTATCTATACTGTTTCTTCCTGAAGCAGGCGTTTGTTCAACTTTGCGTTTACTCGAACTGTTTTAAAAAGAACCAAAAGCAAAGGGATAAGTAAAACAAAATAGGCACCTGAAAAAAGAGTAACCAGGTCAGACTTTACAAGTGCTTTATCGAGAAAGAACATTCCAAAAACCCAGAAAGCGACTCCAGGACAGATAAGAGCGTAAGTAGCAGGATTTTTCATCTCATCGCTTGTGCGGTCTTTGTTAATGCCATGAACGAATTCAGGGAAATAGTCGTTTTTGCGCATGATCACATATCCAAGTAAACCAATAAATATTTGTACGGAAACGATTGAACTGCACCAGATAAAGTTAAAGGCCGGGGAGCCACTGGCTTGAAAAAGAAAGTGGAATCCGTGATGCATACGAGTTCCTGCAATGCCTAGTAGCGTCATAATAGGAATCAGGATCCATAAGCTTGCACTGGCTTCACGACTAACGCCCTTATCCATCATGGCATAAAATCCAATCACCATATTTTTAACTGTGAGCAGAGCAGAGACGGCAAAGAAGAAAATTGAAAAGAACGCTGCTGTTGCAATCATTACACGATTTTCACTCATGGCCACCGGTGCAGCAAAACCAACTGCACTCATGGCAAAGGTAAATGAAGAAATCATCTGGCTGAGAGAATTGTTTTGGGAATGTTGAAACTGGCCTTGTGTCAGGATTCTACTGTAATACCGATAGAATAGTGTTAGGGCATAGACTCCTGTGGCCAGGAATGCAAGAAACGCAAAGGGGAATAGGTATTCGACGATGTTCCATAAACCAGGAACCAGCATTGCACCAAGCACGAACATCACATTTATTGTCATGGTTAGCGTGAGCGGTATGGTCATAAGGGTTATTTCATGATTACTCTCGGTTAGTTCTTTATAGCCTTCTGTTTTCTTGAATATTCGATATTCCCGAATATTCCAGATCAGCATTCGGAAGTGATTGAATGCAAAATAAAGCATCAGGGCGTAACATAATACTCCAAGCATTTTGGCCAGGATTGATGCTGCACCAAGGTAGGCCCACACAGAATCAAAGGTTGGAATAGGAGTGTCTGGAATAGGTGTCATAAACATAAAAAAGATAAAAAAAGCGACGGTAAGTCCACCATTTCCTAAAGCTGACAGAAAAAAAAGTGGTGAGTAGTCTTTGCCGAAATTTTGTTTCATTTGATTCTTCCTTTTATCTGGTTTTGAGGCTGTGTGTGTATTGTTACTTGCGTGTATATGTGCTTACAGGAAAACGACCACGAAAGCAAACTATTAAATAGCTTGGAGTACTGTTTCTGGGAGAGTAAAAAGACTCCCTCAAAAGGAGCTCTGATCATGAGTGTCAAAAAGTATGTTTAAAAACCTTTTCATTTTGTATTATGGGAAGAAGTTAGCTTAAAACTCGGTACATGTGGTGGCAGAATCGCAGGAATATAAATTAAGGGAGGTATGGAATAGATGAGAAAAACATTGGCTTTATTGTTGGTGGTAAGCAGTCTGATAATCGGTGTCTCGGCCTTTGGAGTGGAGCATCCTCAACTGAAGGCCTTTCCTGCTGCAAAGGAAGGCATGGAACGTTTCATTATTGTGCTAACTCCAAAGGGGCTTGAAGAAGATAATTTCATGGTTGAGCTCATCGTTGGCAAAACCATGCTCACTGATGGCGTTAATCAAATACGACTCGGCAATGTTATTGAGCCTCGCCCTCTGAAAGGTTGGGGCTACACTTATTATGAAGTGACTGGTGTTTCTGTTCCCATGACTACTTTGATTGCAGTACCGGAGGGAACACCCAAAGTTGAGAAATTCGTATATGGTTCTCCTCTCAAGGTTCGGTATAACAGTCGACTTCCAATTGTTGTCTATGTACCAGATGGATATGAAGTCCAATATCGAATCTGGAATGCATCTGAAATTACAGAGAAGGCTGAGAAAGGATAGAAGGCTATGTTGTACATAGACAAACCTGCCACAGGCCATTTTGGTCAGTGCTCATGTGTGGTTGTTATGTATGAATATCTTAACCGGACGTTTACCTATTATCGGTTACTCTTACCTCATACAATCTCTAGCCTCTAAAAAATGAATTGGTGTAATATACTAAAGTATTAGTTGTTAGGACCTATTGTTCTAGGTCAATCTCTACCTGAACTCAGATTTATGTAGTCTGAAATCAGAAAATACAAGGGAGGCTATGAATGCCTTACGGATACAACGGTAAAATATTGCATGTTAATCTTACCACTGGCGAATTTATGGTGGAAGAGCCATCGGAAAGTTTCTACCGTAAATACCTGGGTGGTGCGGCGCTTAATATGCATTATATGCTTAAGGATATGAAGGCTAAGGCTGACCCCCTTGGACCGGATAACGTATTGTGTTTGTCTGTGGGTGTGACAACCGGTGCTCCGGTTTCCGGTCAAAGCCGGATGACTTCTACTGCCAAGAGCCCTCTTACTGGAGCTATTGGTGATGCTCAAAGTGGAGGCTTTTTTCCCGCTGAGATGAAGTTTTCCGGATTTGATGCCTTTATTATCAAAGGTAAAGCTTCCACTCCTGTATACCTGTGGGTTCACGACGGTAAGTACGAATTGCGTGATGCGAGCCATTTATGGGGAAAAATTACCGGTGATGTGGAAACCAATATCCGGCAGGAATTAGACGATGAAGGTATAGAGGTAGCTCAGATTGGCCCCGCTGCTGAAAAAGGCGTTCGTTACGCATCCATTATCAATAATTGCAATCGAGCAAATGGTCGCACTGGAATGGGGGCGGTGATGGCCTCCAAAAATCTCAAAGCTGTGGCTGTACGAGGCAAAAGCGGCAAAAACAATTTCAAAATGGCCGATAAACAGGCAATTGTCAAACTGGCAAAGTATGCAGCAAAAATATTCCCCGAATCCAGCGGGGTATTAATGCGTAAATATGGCACTGCTGCAACGACTGGTGGGCAGCAGGCCGTTGGCGGATTGCCTACCCGCAACTTTAACAGCGGAGTCTTTGACGAATGGGAAAACATAGACGGAACCACAATGTACGAAACCATTCTTAAAGGTGTTGACGAAGGCAGGCAGGATAGATTTGGAAATGACACCTGTTACGCATGTACCGTGCGATGTAAGCGGGTGGTGGAGATTACTGAAGGCCCTTATAAAGTCAATCCACGCTACGGTGGTCCTGAATACGAAACCACTTCAGCATTTGGCAGCTACTGTGGCGTTGACAACTTGGCAGCCGTAGCCTATGCCAACCAACTTTGTAACCAGTACGGTATGGATACCATTTCTTGTGGCGCAACCATTGCCTGGGCTATGGAAGCCTATGAAGAAGGTAAGCTAACCTTGGAAGATACAGACGGTATTGAACTCAAATTTGGCAATACTGAGGCCATGGTTAAAATGACCGAAATGATAGCCAAAGGTGAGGGATTTGGTAAAGTTTTGGGAATGGGATCATACGCAGCGGCCAAAGCAATTGGCCGCGGTACTGAGGCATATCTTACAACAGGCCACAAGATGGAAGCCCCGGCACATATGCCTCAATTGAAAAGAAGCCTCGCCTTGATTTACGCCGTCAACCCCTTTGGAGCTGACCACGAAAGTAGCGAACACGATGCTCCCATTGAAGGCAGTAATGTCAATTATCCTGATAGGATGTCAAAAATCGGCTTCACTAAACCAATGGAACCCCGTTCGCTGGGACCAGACAAGGTACGCTATGCCCGCGTTACCCAGCATCTATACAGCGCAATGAATAGTGTGAATGTGTGTGTGTTTGTATATGGAGCAAGTTGGCAATTACTGGGACCACAAGAATTGTGTGATTTAATAAGTGGTGTTACCGGATGGGATATGAGCATTGACGAATTGCTTCAGGTTGGTGAGCGCAGTGTAAATATGCAGCGTGCTTTCAATCATCGTGAAGGCATCGGCCGAGGGCAGGACACTCTACCTGATAAGATGTTCAACAAAGCTCTGAGAGGCGGTAAAAGTAATGGGCTTTTTGTAGATCAACAGCAATTTACAGCTGCTCTAAATGAATATTATCGTCAAAATGGTTGGAATGAAAAAACTGGCATTCCCAATCGTGATAAGTTGGAAGAACTGGATCTATCCTGGGTGGCTGATCAGTTGAAAGTTTAACCATATGATACTTATAAAACGTGGCAATATTCCATCATTGTATCTTCGGCATAGTTTGTTTCTTGTCAATTATCAATCCGATCCCTTATGGAAATGTTAAGAGTGCCGTTAAGCGCGACAACCAATCACGAGCACTATAATCATGAAGTTTATATACCTCACTGCCTGCCAGCAAGAAACACCCAATCCCAAAGTCTTCGAAATTTGGTTTTTGCGTGTATGATACAGGTTGCCCGGCAGAAGGTCTTTTTCCTGTGCCCTGTACGTAGCCCAGAAAGCCATTGGGGTGCAATGCTTCGTTTGCCATTGCTTCCCAACCTTTGGTTATTGCAGGGACGTATTTCTTGGCGTCTAGTATGCCATTATTTACTCCCCAAGCCATTCCATATATAAACAGTGCCGTTCCGCTTGTTTCTTTACCGCCAAAGTTATCTGGATCATTTAAGCTTACATTCCAGAACCCATCTGTTCTCTGGATAGGGAGTAATACCTCCATCATTTCTACATAGGTCTTTAAATATTCCGGTCTGTGCGGCTCATCTTTAGGCAGGATGTCAAGGACACGGATAAGTGCAGCTACCACCCAGCCGTTACCACGCGACCAATAAAGGTTTTTACCATTTGGCCCTTTAAAGGGAGGCATGTATTTCCTATCTCGAAACCACAATTTGTCTTTTTGGGCGTAAAGACCAAACTTTAGCTTTGTTTTTATAAACATTCTATACATACGTTTAGAATATATATCATCACCAGTAATTACGTAGAGTTGGGCGAAAACAGGCATGCTCATTTGAAGCGCGTCAATCCAATACCACCAGCCAGTTTTTTTGGTATCGATCATTAAATCTATCGATTTCTTGATATCTTTTATACGTTCTGGTTTTGGATCCATCATATATAGATCGAGGTAAATCTGTCCAGCACAATGGTTCTCAGCATGTTTTGTTTCGTAACCGTTTCGCAAACCCCAATTATGCGATTCGGCCCAATCTAAGGTATATTGCAGATATTCTTTTTTCGGATTTATTGAGTACAAAGCCATGAGTCCTTCGTAATACACCGCACGGTTCCAAAAATTACTTGGTCTCTCTTTGTCGGTGATGACCGGCGCTCCTGGGTCGGGCCACTTTTTCATAAGATGGTGGTTGGCCAGTACCATCTTTCCCATTATCTCACGTTTTAACAGGTAATTGTTTGCTACCGGAAATGCCAAACTGGCTATGACTAAAGTCAGAAGAAAATAAAATGATTTCATTTGTATAGTTAATTTAATTGTGAGTATTCAAGTGAACATTATGTGCAGGCCAGCAGTAAATCCCTGTGCGTTCCATGCAATTATAAGAGAAATTTTGGTGCTTAACCATTTCTGTTAAGAAATCAGGCCATTTGGGAAAGCCTTTTTTACGGAGGTTTATATGAAAATGGATATAACTAACTGAAATCACTATTCCACAAGACATTATGCGACATTGAAACAATGATCACTTTAAATCTTAAATTCTATTTTCATTGTTAGTCGTGAAAGAATTTTTATGGGGTGTAGAAAAAAAGGATTAGAAAAACATTCCTTAGGTTATCAAGAAAGGAATCAATTAAACAATGGAGTAAACAGTAGCGTATCGTTACTCTTTTGCAACAGGAATTTTTCGCCAGCCACCCCTTCCAGTTAGCTCCCTTGCACTCAAACACCAAAGAACAATTTTCTTCTTCTGAAGAAAATTGGTTTCTTTTCGAGACCGTTGATAGAGTTTGATTCTACTGGCTGTTGAGCCTGACCCTCTGACTCCGAGAAGATCAGTAGGAAACCCAAGGTTAGCACTTAAATGATCAAAGAGACCAGCTCCGCTACTATGTAAATCTCCACCGACTGAAAAAACCATGGTGTGGCTGTCCCCAAGAAGTAAAACAGGACTATCATGATCGGATAGTTCTGCTTTTCCGGTCGCACCATCCATAACAAAGTTTAAAAAAATCTTTTCCGATATATTAGACTTGATCATTACGGATAAGTCTCCATGGATAGAAAATTCCCTTTCTGCTTTTGTATAAGATTTTTTTTTCATACCAGTATACCAGTCAGCCAGTATAATTTCCCTACTAAGTTCATCTGCAACAAGCTTCAACCCAGCACCTGAAAAATGTGTATCTGTCTTGCAATATAGTTGTTTTGTTTTCCTGGCTTCACGAAATAATGGAATAAGATTCAGAACCTTGACCCCTTGCTGAGATAATTTTGTATACAGATCTGCATAGACTTGATCAAGTGTTGATACTGTTTCCGTAGTAATGTTTCCGGGAAGTTTATCATGATAGATCAGAGCCTTTAGAGGAATAGGTGCAAATACAAGTTCAATACCTCGTTTGTTCAATTGCTCATTAAAGTCGACGATGGCCGGCAGAGGATCCGCAAATTCAGGTTTTGCGGATTTGCTGATCTCAAGTATCTCTTGGCCATAAAAAGCCTTGCTGCCAAGATGTTCCAGTTCTTCCTTTAAAAAAAGCCAACCATCTTTGCCGTGTACAACTCCATTTGCATCAGCAGATGCTGCCAGGTTTACCATCTGTTCCTGAGCAGTTGCCGCGCATACATCACGAGCATCAAAAATTAGAAGCGATAAAATCTGTAACATCCATAGGTATTTCATGGTAATATTTCCCCCCAAACGGGTAGTTCAAGTTCTATCATTTCATCATCTAAGGTAGTACGACGATATGATGAGTATTTAGCTTGTACCATATCCCAGTCCACAAGCCGTATTTTAATCGAATCTCCTGGTCGTACTTTTGCGAGGAGGCTAAGAATATTTTTCTGCATCCCAAAACCATAGACAAGAGCCTGACCATACTCTTCACCCGTTTTAATATCACTGATATCGTCAAGGTGCAACGTCAACACATTATCCTGATAGGGAACAGAGCCTGGTACAGGTGAGCTTGATACTGCTAACACTAGAGCATCAACAGTTTTATATTCACCTTCCAGGGGCGTATAGAAATCACTCACAGGCTTCTCATGTAAATCCATAGCAATTTTTTTCCAATTACCAGAAGTAAGCTCCCGACAAGCGAATTGCCATATTAATATCTTTTTCCCAGACAACCTGTCTCTGCCATGTGCCAATTCTTTTGCCAGTAATTGACGGGTCGCAAAGGAACCTGCGTCATTTTGCAATATCACATCCACAGG
>DAOVZA010000328.1 GCA_030635405.1 Desulfocapsa sp. | reverse complement strand
GTCATCACCGTAATATCAGGTAAGTGGCTACCTCCTGCTGCCGGATGATTCGCAACCAGTACATCCCCCGAGGCAATATCCTTTACTCTACGAATCTGTTCTTTTACTGCCTCACTCATGGCACCAAGATGTACTGGAACATGGGGAGCATTGGCCACCAAATTTCCATCCGAGCCAAACAGAGCACAGGAAAAATCGAGCCGTTCTTTGATATTGGTGGAGATGGCCGTTTTCTGCAACATTCTGCCCATCTGTTCTGCAATGGACATAAACAAATTGCTGAAGATGGAGAGCTGCACCGGATCAACATCGGTATCGATCTGCTGTTGACGCTGATCACTTACGCGTATTTCCACATCACCAAATTCAGTGATAACAGCTGTACAATCAGGTTCTACCAGCATGGTACTTGTATCCTGAATCAAAATCGCGGGCCCCTTAATTGTATGGCCTCCCTTGAGATCATCAAGATTGTAAAGATCTGTCTCCTGCCAACCGCCCTCGAAGTAGCAGGGAACAGTACTCAACTTTTGTGCTGCAATATCTGCTGATTCTATCTGCACAGATTTTAGTTTTGACGCCTGCCCGATGGAACGTACCCGCAGGTCATCCACCAGAATCTCACGCCCAGTCAGCTCAAAACCAAACTCACGCAGGTACATAGTCTTAAATGCTTTGATAAAGTCACCATCAGCTGGTTCCTCTATCATCATTGGTGTATCCGTGCCCTGATAACGTAAATTAAGATAATGTAGCGACTGGATTGCATCACCGCTGAGTCCCTGACTGGTAAGCTCTTCCTCCGTCTCTTGCTGTAATGCTAACAACCTTTTTCTGAGCTCAGGCAGTGCCTCATTTGTAAGAACCTCAGCAGCAGGTTGTTGTTTTTCAGAAACCATATCAGCAAGACCGATTCCATAGGCTGAAAGGATCCCTGCAAAACGGTGAATAAAGATGGTTGAGATTCCCAGACTTCTTGCAATTGAACAGGCGTGTTGCCCTCCTGCTCCGCCAAATGTTGCCAGTATATGATCCTTGATATCAAAGCCACGCATCACCGAAACTTCACGGATCGGGCGCACCATGACTTCACCCGCCACTTCCAAAAAGCCCAGTGCCGTTTCTTCCACGGTGAGAGGTGGACGATTACTATCCTTATAGAAGGCGTTTATTTCATCGGTCAAGACTGACATTTGACGATATGACTCATCAAAATCAAGGGGCTGTTTTTCATCCGCGCCAAAGATATGAGGGAAATGATCAGGCTGTAAACGACCAAGCACCAAATTCGCGTCAGTCACGGCCAGATAGCCATTT
Source organism: Desulfocapsa sp. (assembly GCA_030635405.1). The sequence continues at coordinate 2,079 of DAOVZA010000328.1, read as the reverse complement.
TTTCTATAACAGACAGGACCTGGATGAGCACCAGCTGATTCAGGCCCCACTTGAAACATTCCATTATCGAAGAAGAGCCGTGAACCACCGCCAGCTGCAACGGTTCTGATATCGAGTTGCGGTGCCTGAATACGCACCCCGGCCGTTCGAGTTTCAAAAGTCAGATCATACTCACCGCCGTAACGGGAGACATCGGTGGAGGTTCCACCCATATCAAATCCTATCACCGGTTTTTTCGTTTTTTTGTTGTAAGTGGTCATGGCATAGCCCACGACACCACCAGCAGGACCCGATAAAATTGCACGGCTACCTGTAAAATCTTCAGCAGGAGCAAGACCGCCATCCGACTGCATAAACAGAAGCTGGGTGTTATCAAGCCCGTCCTTAAAACCTTTTTTAAAGCTTTCCAGATAATTCTTAATATGCGGGGTTAAGTATGAATCCACCATGGTGGTATCACCTCTCGACACCAGCTTAACCATGGGAATTACCTGTGAAGATAAAGAGATCTGTGAAAAACCCAATTCTTCAGCAAGTTTCCCGACAACTTGCTCATGCTGAGAGCAGACATAGGCGTGGAGAAAGACTACGGCAATTGAGTCAATTCCACGATCCAAAAGATCTTGCAGTTGTATTTTCAACACCTTAGGATCTGGCTTTGAAAGTATCGCGAAACGCTCTCCGGTGACTCCTGTGAGTAACTCCTCCTGCGGCTCTTCTTCAGATCGCTCCAGACGCAGCCGTTCATCAACTTCAGTCACGTCCTCATAGAGGAGATCCGGTTTTTTAATTTGCAGATCAAACAGATTGGGTCTGTCCTGATTGCCAATCTGTAATACATCACCAAAACCCTTTGTTATGACAAGAGCGCAGCGTGCTCCTTTACGCTCAAGCAGGGCATTAGTGGCAACCGTGGTTCCCATTCGTATCCACTCAATCTGTGAAGCATCAATGGCACAGTCTTTACCCGTTTGTGAATACTCTGCTAATATCCGCCGGATACCTTCACGTGGGGCGTCGTCATAGTTTGCCGGATCTTCAGAAAGAAGTTTTACAACCTTAAAGCCGGGCTCTCCCGGAACTTCTGCATAAACATCGGTAAACGTTCCACCCCGATCGATTGAAAAGCGAAATGTATTTTGCATAACCATGATTATTGACCGGACATTAAATTAGGAAGAAACAGAGCAATTTGTGGAAAAACGGTGATAATTGCAGTGGTAAACAGCATCAGAAAGAAAAACGGCAGCGCATATCTTGCTATTTTTATCACTGGCTCCCCAGTCAATCCCTGAATAACAAAGAGATTAAAGCCAACCGGCGGCGTGATCTGACTCACCTCCACCATTAGTATCAGATAAATACCAAACCAGATGGGATCAAACCCCGCAGCAACCACCATGGGTAGAGCAATGGGAAGAGTCATAAGAACTATGGAAAAGCCATCAAGCAGACAGCCGAGCACGATATAGACACAACCAAGTAAAAGCATGAGCACATAGGGCGATAGATTCATTTCGATAATGGCAAAGGTAATTGCCGCTGGGATGCCAAGAAAGCCCATCACCCTGGAAAGAAAACCTGCACCAATCACGATCAGCATGATCATGGCATTGGTTTTGACTGCACCGAGAAGACATTCATAGAGAATATTCAAATTCATGCGCCTATTTAAAAAGGCAAATATCGTTGCACCAAATACTCCAAGAGCTGCTGCCTCTGTGGGCGTGGCAATGCCACCATAAATGGAGCCAAGCACCACCAGAATAAGCACAAAGGTTGGTGCCAGATCCTTAACTGATGCAAAGCGTTCCTGCCAACTATAACTTTCCTGCAACCGTGGAGCTATTTCAGGATTACGGATACCACGATAAATTATATAACTCGCATAGATAGATGCCAGCAGAAGACCGGGCAGAACACCTGCCATAAACATCTTCCCCATGGAGACTTCAGCCAGAATGGCATAGACAATCATGATAAGCGATGGTGGAATCAAAAAGCCAAGCGTACCTGCACCTGCTAAAGATCCTATGGCAATTTTACGGTCATAGCCAAGTTTATCAAGTTCACCAAGGG
>DAOVZA010000352.1 GCA_030635405.1 Desulfocapsa sp. | reverse complement strand
TAGAGAACTTAGTAGAATTGAGAACGTTGATTTTAAACTCTCTGTGACAGATCAACTCCGTTCAGGAATCAGCTGTAAACAGGTCACTGTTCACTCGCCTTCAAAACAGAAATTCAGACACCTTGGAAATATCATTGCGCTGCTTTTTGTTATTATCGCTGCAGGGAGCGTGGAGTTTTGGAGAAGATCAAGGATATTTCCAAGATGGCGAAACTGTTGCATGGAAGGTGAATGGACAGTGACCTGTTTACAGCTGATTCCTGAACGGAGTTGATCTGTCACAGAGAGTTTAAAATCAACGTTCTCAATTCTACTAAGTTCTCTAAGAAGAGTATCTTTATTAAGCCCTGCATGCAGGAGTGCACCGAGCAGCATGTCTCCGCTGATTCCTGAAAAGCAGTCCAGATAGGCAATGGAAGTTGGTACAGTCATGATTAAATCATTCGGCAGGCATAAATGTTTGACCGTTTTCAAGAGTCTGACCGCAAAGGTAGGCTTCAACACTCATCCGTTTTTTTCCTTCCGGTTGAATGTCACGGACAAGGAGCGAACCATCGCCCGTTGCCAGAACAAGGCCATTTCGATCCGCTTGAATTATACTTCCAGGAGTTTGACTACATGCTGTATCGGTGAGTTCAGGAGAAAAAAAGCGGAAGCGTTTCCCATCCAGAAAACTGTATGCAGTTGGCCACGGATCCATTCCGCGAATAAGGCAGTGGATTTCCCATGCTGATTTATTCCAGTCAATTGAGCCATGCTCCTTTTTCAAAGGTGGTGCTTCGGTGGCAAGGCTGTGATCCTGCTCAATGGGGGGGAGTTTGTTTTGTCGTAAAAGATCCAGTGCCTTGAGAAGGGTTGTTCCGCCGAGTTCGGAAAGTTTTGTGAAAAGCCCTCCGGCTGTTTCGTCAAGAGTAATTGGAACAGACGCTGGCAGCAGCATAGCACCGGTATCCATCCCCACATCCATTTCCATTATTGTGATTCCTGCTTCTTTGTCTCCTGCAAGGATGGCCCACTGAATGGGCGCTGCTCCTCGATGTCTTGGTAAAAGTGATCCATGAATATTGATACAGCCAAGAGGAGGTAAATCAAGAATGGATGATGGCAGGATTCGTCCATAGGCTGCAACGATGATCAGATCCGGTTTAAAGGCGCGGAGCTCATCTGCAAATTCAGCGGTTTTGATCTTTGTTGGCTGTAAAACAGGGATGTCAGCAGATTCAGCAAGAACCTTAACTGGTGGTGGGGTGAGCTTTTTTCCTCGTCCTTTGGGGCGGTCTGGCTGAGTAATAACAGCCACCACCTCGTCTTTACTATCAATCAGTCCTTGCAGAGCAGGTACTGAAAAGTCAGGAGTACCCATGAAGATGATGCGAAAAGTTTTATCTGTATCCATTGGAGAAGTTCCCATTATTTTTGTGCAGCCAGCATTTTCTTAACTTTTTTCTTATACAGAGCGCGTTTCAGGGTACTTAAATGATCAATGAAAAGGATGCCATTGAGATGGTCAATTTCATGCTGAAGCACTATTGCAAAGCGATCTTCCACAGTCAATTCCAGTTCAGTTCCTGTGGTATCCTGATAACGAACCGTGATCTTCTGGCTTCTCTTGACGTCTGCCGTGAGATCAAGGACAGAAAGACATCCTTCTTCGTCAACCTGCTTACCCTCTTTTTCGATGATTTCGGGATTGATCATCACCATGGATTCTTTACCGTCTTCCTCCTGGGAGGCATTTACAACGATTAACTGGATGGATTCCCCAACCTGTGGAGCGGCCAGACCAACACCAGGGGCATCGTACATTGTGTCGATCATGTCCGTTATAAGGGGTTCCAGGGAGTCATCAAAGACGGAGATCTTTTTTGCCTTTTGACGAAGGACAGGGTCGGGAAATTTAAGAATTGGAAGCAGGCTCATGGGATCATCTATATATTTAAGTTCAATTAATATCAGTATCAGTAAAAAGATCGGGAAAATATACCACAAGGATACTCTTTCCGCATCAACGTTGTGTTTCCATAAGATATGCGCTAATGTTTGATCAGTCAATATCAACCCTTTATTCACCACTTTTTAAAATTATAAAATCATGACCATAACACTGCTTGTAGCGCTTCTTCTCTGTTATTTAATTGGTGCCATTCCCTTTGGTCTTCTTTTCAGCCGCATGGTTGGTAAAGATGTACGAGAAGAGGGAAGCGGCAATATCGGTGCCACTAACGTAAACCGGGTTCTCGGAAAAAAACTTGGAATACTCACACTTCTCTGTGATGTTGCTAAGGGTTTTTTTCCTGTTTACGTAGCCTCTCTTTTTCTCCCCGAGAGCGGTAACGTAGAACTTTTTATTGGTCTCTGTGGACTTGCAGCAGTGCTTGGCCATATGTTTTCCGTTTATATCGGATTCCAGGGAGGCAAAGGCGTGGCCACGGCTCTTGGAGTATTTCTCTTTTTCTCACCCATCTCCATTGCAATTGCTCTGGTGGTTTTTGTTGCAGTGGTGGCAATCTCCGGTTTTGTCTCAGCAGGATCACTTGTCGCCTCTGGTATAATTCCTTTCGTTATGCTCCTTCTCGGTGAAAGCTTTTCAACGTTTATTTGTGCCCTTGTTATTGCTGCATTGATCTGGATAAAACATAGTTCCAATATCGGCAGATTGCGAAGAGGTGAAGAAAAGAGCTGGAAGACGAAGGGCTCAGCATGACTAAATCAGACTGGGAAGACATTTTTGAGGCAAAGGAGCTTCTAGGGCTGGGAGATCGTGCGACTCTTGGCGAGGTAAAACGAAGCTATCGAAGTAAGTGCAAAGAGAATCATCCTGATATTGTTGGTGATGACAGGGCGAAGGGTGATTTAATGCGTAAGCTGACCAGAGCCTATGATGTACTTATGTCTCATTATAATCAGTTTCGAATTCCACTTATTCCACTGGATGGCGACACTCTGGAACCGGACGACTGGTGGATGGACAGATTCGGTCAGGATCCGCTCTGGGGAAAGAAGTAAGCTCTACTTTCTCTGCTCAGGTGACTGTCTGCAGACCTTGAGAAAGAGTGCGCAGTATTCGCGAATGAGTTGTTTGCGATCAACCGGCTTCAGTTTGAAATAGATGGGACTTAGCATGAGAACTCGTATTGCTTCCTGACTGGTCATCGTTATCCCTCCTTTGCTGGTGGGCGTTACATTTTCAGACCTGTATCCTTCTCATCGACAATTATAT
>DAOVZA010000173.1 GCA_030635405.1 Desulfocapsa sp. | reverse complement strand
CAAAATTATCATTTACGCCATCACTTACCCCTAGAAGACCGACTTCGCGCATTCCAGGTGTGTCAATCAGCATTGCACCCTGTTCAAGAATAATAAGCTGACGACGAACGGTTGTATGTCGGCCTTCACCGGTATCGCTAACCTCTTTTGTTTTCAGGGTATCGTGACCTGTGAGTTTATTGATTAGAGTAGACTTTCCAACCCCTGAAGACCCTACTATACAGTAGGTCTTTCCAAGAGCCATCAATGCCCTGAGTTGATCTAAGCCAGAACCAGTTACGTTACTGATAGCAATGATCTCGGTACTGATTCCAGCAGCGCGAATTTCAGCAACTAATTGTTTCAGTTTTTCTGCATCAACCAAATCCGTTTTTGTAAGGATCAGTAAGGGTTTCACACCTCCCTCTTTAGCCATAACCAGATATCGTTCGAGCCTACTCACATTAAAATCGTAATGACACGACTGAACAATGAAGGCAACATCAATATTTGCTGCTATCATTTGTATTTCTATTCTTTTCCCAGCATATTTCCGCTGTAAAAAAGACTTTCTTGGCAGCATCGTGTGTATGGTAGCCGCACTCTCATCATCCTTATATTTAGCACAAACCCAATCTCCAACGCAGGGCATATCGCAGGTTGATTCAGTGGAATGCAAAAATCTTCCCGTTGTCCTGGCAAGCACTTCCCCATCCTCGTTTCTGATGGTATACCAGCCACGATCGACCACAGTCACCCGAGCAACCCGTTGACCTGCCTGGCAAAGCTTTTTCGTTTGCCCGGCAAACCAATTATCTAATCCAAGATCCTTCAATTCCATGGAAATAATACCAATGTTTCCTTCCTTATTTATACATGCCTATCCGTAATTTACATTCTGATGATGACAACCATCCATTAATCTAATAGGATCGCAGCAATCTGTCCTGCACTCTTTCACCTTTTGAATAACTATGTCACGTCCTCAAGCCGTATCGTTAATGATTTTAGTCACTCTGCTCTGGAGTATTGCCGGTGTTGTAACACGACACCTGGACTCAGCACCAAGCTTTGAAGTAACCTTCTGGCGCAGTACCTTTAATGCCATCGCCCTTGCCATAGGATTAACCTTGATACGTGGTGTCAGTCTATGGAAAAACATATTGCACTCACCCAGGATCATTTGGATTTCTGGAATATGCTGGGCCATTATGTACACCTCATTCATGGTGGCCCTCACTCTGACTACAGTGGCAAATGTTCTCATTGTTATGGCACTTGGCCCTTTGATTACTGCTCTTTTTGCCCGCATCTTTCTTCAGCATAAACTCCCGACAACGACATGGCTGGCTATTGCCATTGCTGCACTTGGAATAATCTGGATGTTTTTGTATGGAGAAGATGCAACATTTTCCATCATCGGTTCTTTGATATCCCTTGGTGTACCACTTTCTGCTGCGATCAATTTCACGATTTTACAACATGTAAGCCTGAATAGAGAACCTCAAACGGCCACATCAGCTAAAAAAGCCCCTCAGGATATGTTGCCAGCGGTCTTAATTGGTGCAACACTTTCAGCTCTTGCAACACTGCCACTTGCCTGGCCATTCCAAGCATCAGTTCACGATCTGGGATTGCTTTCAATTCTTGGGGTCTTTCAGCTTGCGATCCCATGCCTCCTTGTTGTTCGCCTTACTAAAGAACTCTCAGCCCCTGAGCTATCGCTTCTAGGGCAACTTGAAGTTATCTTTGGTGTAACATGGGCATGGCTATGGGCAGGAGAGCACCTCTCTTCAAACACTCTCACTGGCGGTGCCATGGTTCTTGGGGCACTTACTGCAAATGAGTTATTCCTTATATTTAATCAGCGCAGAGCCAGAAAAAAGATTTTATGAAAAAAGCCCCCCAAGCGATTTACCACGTAGTGTCATAAGATTTCCTCCAAAATAAGTGTTCAAAAACTGCCTGACATGCTTTAATAGCGCTATAATGATTTATACAAAGTATTTTTTCTTTAGACCGTTAATTTTCAAGACAATCACTTACCACTTCACCTGCAATGCAAATGACATCAAGACAACGGATAACTGTATTTCTACTGCTGATTACCGTTTTTTCCCTTTTATATTATCTTCTCTCTCCTATTTTTCAGAGAAATAATTCCGTCGAACCTCCTGTTACAAAACCTGGAATCACTCTTAATCCATTGGATATCAACAACAATCCTTTTGAAGAAAGTTATCCGTCTTCCCCTCATAGCACTTTACTTGGACAACGACTGGAGCTTGATCATATTCCAGTAATCCATATTAAAATGTACAGTGATAAAGCATTCCTCCACGAACAATACTCTTTTGCCTCCTCGGACAAACTATTCCTCGTTATGGAATTTGAAGAATTGCAGGCTGAAGATTACTACCATGTTTCGGCCCTCTGGAACGGCCCGGACGGAAAACTCGTAAACACATCCAGGCATGATATCGTACTTGATAGAAGTCATCAAAAATATCGATCATATTTCTGGCTAAAACTCCTCAAAAATGGCGCAATCACAGAACTGATGACCGGTTGTGAATATAAAGGAGATGTTCATGGCACCTGGACAGCTGATATATATATTGATGGTATCAAGATAGCGACACAACAATTCATGGTCCATGATTAACAGCAACAGAGTTTTAACAACAAACCAACAATATATGTAACCACCTGTCGAAACAATTTGGAACGCTTTTTTCACAACAATTTCCTGCAATAAATAAAAATCGTTCCAACTTTTCTTGACAATCAATTCACTTTCCACATATTATACAAATCAAACTCGCGGAAACGTTAGGCATCAAATATACAGATCGCTTTTTTCACCCAAAGTCCATCACTTGTTACAAAACAAGTTTTTAAAACTAACCCTTTTTTGAGGTTCATTAATGAAACAAATTTTCAAACTTTTCCTTTCGCTTACACTCATTTTATTATTAACCAGTTGTAACGAATGGGATGATCTTGTTGATTCTGTAAGCGGATCTGGAGATGACGATCCCGCCCCAATAGCAGAAGAAGTGATTGGCGAAGTTAAAACGGAACCAACGACTATCGAACCAGCAACAGAAGAGAGCCCCGTAGCTGAAGCCACCAGCTATGAATCCAGATTTCACCATACCGCCACCGGCTCAAGTGATGGCGGCAAAGCATTAGTACTTTGTCCTGGACAGGTTATGAATTTTGACAGATGCTATGTTGGTGATGTGACCATTCCATATCACGGTACAGATGAAGGACGAATAATTTACTGGAATACCCAAAGAGATCCATCGGGCGATATTCACTGTGTAAAAGGAGACAGAAGTTACAAATACAAAGCAGATCGTGTCATGGTTTTTGGAGATTGTTAAATTACTATGTAGTATTACTCACCTGGTATCCTACAGATTGCCAGGTGAATCCGACACTAGACTTCTTACCATGGAAAGGCTGTCGGTGAATCAATCTTCCTACAACCTCTTGTGTTTAGAAACAGGCTGCGGCTCCAAATGGATAACCGCAGTCTGCATCTCGTCAATTTAAGCTGCTTTGAACGTTCAGCTTCCCCCCCCCTCGACCACACCCTTCATTCCTTGATTCAATTCAATATAATTCAGGAGTCTGTTGACAAGACCTGTCAATAAACCGTAAAATGTGACGTATATGAGGTTTTTAAAACTGTTTACGTTTAATAGTGTTCAAAATTCATCTTCATCTGGATTCCAAATATGAGCAATTTCTTTTACACAGGTAATCTTTTCTGGGTCCTATTTGCAACGATAGTAGTGACATTTCTTGCCATGGAATGTGGTTTTCGGAGTGGAAGATATCAAAATCGTAAAGAAAAAAAGGATTCAAACCCACATATAGGGGCTGTTGTTTCCGCCATTCTAGGCCTACTCGCATTTATGCTCGCCTTTACGTTTGGTTCAGCATCTTCACGCCTTGAAGCAAGAAAGCAGCACCTTATGGAAGACGCAAATACCATGGGAACCGCTTATTTACGCATAGATTTACTGACCAAATCACAAGCAGAAGTACTGCAACCGCTGTTAAAAGAATACATCGATATCCATTCCAAAAAAGCAACTTCCAAAGAAACAGTATTAAAATTACTTGATCAATCGAATGAAACACAAAAGATTATCTGGCAAAAGGCAACTCAATATATGCAGGAGAATCCAGACTCCTTAGCCATATCACTTTTTATCCAATCATTGAATATAATGTTCGATGCCTCATCTAAACGAGCAGATATCATTCTTCACAGCAAAATACCTCCTACCATATGGTTATCCCTGTACTTGCTATCGATCCTTGCCATGTTTACCATGGGCTATCATGCCGGACACTCAAAAGAACGTCGCTCCATAGCTTTTTTATTACTGACTGTCTCATTTTCCATTGTATTGTTTCTGATTGTAGACCTTGATCGCGGTTTCCAAGGACACTTCAAAACCAATCGATATGTACTTAGCGAATTACAAAAATCCATTTCAGAATAAAAGTCCAAAAAAAATGAAACGATGATTATAACCTCCAAAAAGGTTATTAAAGACTGACAAGCAGCTAACTGATACCTTTAGCTTTTTTATGTTTACGATCATAGTTTATGAATTCTTCATCTCATAGTGCTTTTCACTTGTAAATTAACAACCTGAAACCATCGATACCAAAGAACACTTCAGATAAAATACCCCCACGAGGCCCACGTATGGCTATAGAAAACAACCAATCCACTAAACAAACGACGTTAGGTAATCTTTGGCAGAGACGCAGCGTCAAAATAATTACAATACTGGGCGTTTTTATTGCTATTACCCTGTTTTCGATCCCTTTTGCAGCCAAAACATATCTGCAGAAATGGATAATTGAAAACGGTGCAGATTCTGCCATCATCGAGAAAGTCCAATTCAACCCCTTTACAGGTACCGCTGCTCTTGAAGGTGTTAATGTAGAAAAAGACGGCAAAACAGTCTTTTCCAACTCAACAATCTACCTCAACGTGGGATTAAAGAACCTATTTGGGCGTGAAGGTCTTCTACAGCAGGTTACTCTCTCGGATATTTTGGTTGATATTGAAAGCTCCCAGGATGGCTCTATGCGTATCGGATCGTACAGTATAGCAGCGCAGAAACCAGGGACTGACGTTTCAGCAGCTGAAGTTGCAGAGCAAATAGAAAAAGAAATCGCCTGGATTTTTAGGGCTGATACTATCCATATTCGAAATGTAATAGTGAAATATCAACAACCTGATCTTCAGGTTGAGCTCATAATCGAAGAGGCACTTATTGAAAAAGTCAATACTGACCCCGATGATGGCAACGGTAATCTCACTCTCAAGGGAACTTTAAACGGAGCCCCCATTAATTTTGACCTCCATGCTCTGGTTATTGAACCTGAAATAGATATACAGGGTAAAGTCTCCATAGCTGACTTCAAACTTGACGATCTGGCTGAAATTTTAAGCGAATCCCTTAAACCTTTCAGT
>DAOVZA010000396.1 GCA_030635405.1 Desulfocapsa sp. | reverse complement strand
GAACCTTTTATTCCAGATGCTTCCTATCAACCTGCAACTTTTCTTTTACTTATTATTACAGAAACATTGCTTGGCTCTATGATTGGCTTAATTGCACGAATGATTTTCACAGCTGTAGAATATGGTGGTACGGTAATTGGTTATCAGATGGGTTTTGCAGCCGCAAATGTTTTCGACCCACAAAACGAACGACAAATATCGCTTATATCTCAATTTCAGAATATATTTGCTATTCTGATATTTCTTACCATCGATGGGCACCACGTTTTTCTCCAAGTCGCTGCTGAATCATATAAGCTATTACCTCCCGGTGTTTTTAATATCACAGGAGAAGCTATCCCTTATTTACTGACACTTTCATCAAGAATATTTTTCCTTGGAATTCAGTTCAGCGCTCCAATTCTCGCAGTTCTTCTACTTTCTGGGTTAATTTTAGGTATCATGGCAAGAGTATTTCCTCAATTAAATGTATTTCTTCTTTCCTTTCCTTTGAACATTGCCATCTCATTCACCGTCATTGCTTTGACACTTCCTCTCGTCTCCACCCTTTTGAGACGGGAATTTGACGATTTGGGACAGCGCTTCTTCACTCTTCTCCAGTTATTAAACTAAACAATCAAGCATCTTTCCCAAATTACTCTCATGGCAGGGTAATTGCATATTCCTTTGCAATTACCATTAAATAACTCAACCTACAAACTTATATGGCAGAAGAATCCTCCTCCGGTGGAGAAAAGACAGAAGCTCCCTCGAGTAAACGAAGAACAGATTTTCGCAAAAAAGGACAAGTTGCCCAAAGCAAAGAGGTTCAAACAGCAGCGTTATTCACATTAGTGCTCCTATTCTGGATGTTTTATATGCCTAATTTCTGGAATTCCCTTTCAGAAATCCTTGCTGCAATGTGGAGAAATATAGACACATTTGACGGCACACCCAGCACTGTTACAAGTCTTTCAATTTACGTTGTAAAAGATATGGCAATACTTCTTGCGCCTCTCTTTGGCCTTGTAATGGTAATCGGATTTTTCTCCAGTGTTTTTCAAATTGGATGGCTTTTCACCACTCAGCCCTTAACCCCTGATTTCTCCAAAATTAGTATGATAAAGGGTTTCGGCCGAATGTTTTCAATGAAAAGTATTGTCGATTTAGTAAAATCCGTTCTCAAAATTGTTCTCATTGCCTACATAGCCTATTCAACTGTCTTTGATCATTTTGAAGAAGCATTAATTCTCGTAGATACCAGCGTCACAGATACTATTTTCTATATGGCAAGAATCGCAACCCTTATCATGGGAAAGGTTTGCAGTATTCTTATCCTTATTGCTGCCATTGATTTTCTCTACACCCGCTACGAAATGGAAGAGAAAATGAAGATGACCAAGCAGGAAGTAAAAGAAGAGGTCAAAGAAATGGAGGGTGACCCCTACATAAAAAGTCAAATACGTAGGATTCAACAAGAAATGGCCAGAAAAAGGATGATGGCTGATGTTCCTGATGCCGATGTTGTTGTCACAAATCCAACTCATTATGCAGTTGCTGTGAAATACGATGCCCTTACTATGGACTCTCCTGTCATAATAGCAAAAGGAGCCGATCAAGTTGCAAAACGAATTCGTGATATCGCAACAGAAAACGAAGTCCCCATCATAGAAAACCCACCAGTGGCTCGTTTATTGCATAAAATTGATCTGGGAGCCACAATTCCAGAAGAACTCTTCAAGGCAGTGGCTGAAATTTTAGCTCATGTTTACTCTTTAAAAAATAAATAACTCGAATGGAACTGACAGAACAGGGAAACATATTTTCCAGAATAAATTGGAAAGAGCTTCTTCAACGTGCTGACATCATAGCTGCCTTTGGCCTTGTTGGCATTCTGATGATCATGATCATCCCCCTTCCCCCTATCTTGCTCGACCTGTTCCTTTCAATGAACATCACCATTGCTCTGCTTATACTGATCATCAGCCTCTTTACTGTAAGGGCTATCGATTTTTCAATTTTCCCAGCAGTCCTGCTTGCAACCACTCTCTTTAGACTTGCCCTCAATGTTGCCTCAACCAGACTGATTCTTCTGCAAGGTCACGAAGGCCCATCTGCTGCTGGTTCTGTTATCCAGTCCTTTGGCCAATTTGTTGTTGGTGGTAACTACGTTGTTGGGCTCGTTATCTTTATCATCCTTGTACTGATTAACTTTATGGTAATCACCAAAGGTGCTGGCCGAGTGGCTGAAGTTGCTGCTCGTTTCACTCTCGATGCCATGCCCGGTAAACAGATGGCCATCGATGCTGACCTTAATGCTGGCCTTATTGATGAAGAACAGGCAAGAAACCGTCGCGAAGAAATCAGCAACGAAGCAAGTTTTCATGGTTCCATGGATGGTGCTTCAAAATTCGTTAAAGGTGATGCCATTGCCGGTATCATCATCACCCTTATAAACATTGGAGCCGGATTTGTTATTGGAGTTATCCAAAAGGGAATGCCAATAGGCGAAGCTGCTGCTAACTATACCATCCTAACCGTTGGTGATGGACTTGTTGGACAGATTCCAGCGCTTATCATTTCGACAGCTGCTGGACTTCTTGTAACCAGATCTTCAGGAGATACAGATTTTGGATCCGACCTGAAGATGCAGTTCAGTAGATACTCAACCGCTTTCTGGGTTGTTTCTGTTATTTTGCTCGCCATGGCTCTTGTTCCTGGCTTACCCTTCATTCCTTTTATGATCCTCTCCATCGGACTTGCCTT